>JAWKQN010000013.1 GCA_041390125.1 Gemmatimonadota bacterium
TACCACAAGGTCGTGGACTGCCAGTGGGCCTGCCCGGCCCACACCAACGTGCCGGAGTACATCCGGCTCATCGCGCAGGGGCGCTTCACCGACGCCTACTGGCTGAACCGCTCCTCCAACGTCTTCCCGGGCATCCTCGGCCGGACCTGCGACCGGCCCTGCGAGCCCGCCTGCCGGCGCACCCGGGTGGACGGGAAGCCGGTGGCCATCTGTCGTCTGAAGCGGGTGGCCGCCGACCACCGCGACCCGCTCGTGGACCGCCGGCCGCCCATCCCCGCCGTGAAGAACGGCAAGCGCATCGCGCTGGTGGGGGCCGGGCCGGCGTCGCTCACGGTCTGCAACGACCTCATGCCGCTCGGCTACGCGTGCACCATCTTCGAGAAGCTGGACCGGCCGGGCGGGCTCATGCGCATCAACATCCCGGCATTCCGCCTCCCGGCGGCCGTGCTGGACGGCGAGATCGACCTGATCCTCGACATGGGCGTGGACGTCCGCTACTCCACCCCCATCGACAGCATGGCGGCCCTGCTGGAGCAGGGCTACGACGCCGTCTTCGTCGGATCGGGCGCCCCCAAGGGCAAGGAGCTGGAGCTGCCCGGCCGCCAGGAAGGCGGGGACAACATCCACATCGGCATCGAATGGCTGGCCAACGTCCACTTCGGGCACGTGGAGAAGATCGGCTCCCGCGTGCTGGTGATCGGCGTGGGCAACACCGCCATGGATTGCTGCCGCTCCGCCAAGCGCCTGGGCGGCACGGACGTGAAGGTCATGGCCCGCCGCGGCCGGGGGCACTTCAAGGCCTCGCCCTGGGAGCTGGAGGACGCCGAGGAGGAGCAGGTCGAGATCATCGAGAACCACTCGCCCAAGCGGTTCGTGGTGGAGGACGGACGGCTGACGGGGATGGAGTTCGAGGTGGTCGAGTGGGTGAAGGGCGAGGACGGCCGCACCCGCATGAACGTGCTGGACACCGTCTTCATCCCGGCCGACGACGTCATCCTGGCCATCGGCCAGGACGCCGCCTTCCCCTGGATCGAGCGCGACATCGGCATCGACTTCGATGAATGGGAGATGCCGGTCGTGGACCGCCGCACCTTCATGTGCACGCGGCCGGGCGTGTTCTTCGGCGGCGACGCCGCGTGGGGGCCGGAGAACATCATCTGGGCGGTGGAGCATGGGCATCAGGCCGCGATCTCCATCCACCGGTGGTGCCAGGAGTTGCCCGTGGAGGAGCGCCCGCCGCAGGGCATGAACCTCTACAGCACCAAGATGGGCATGCACGAGTGGGCATACTCCAACGACTACGACCCCGCCGCGCGGGCCAAGATGACGCACGCGGAGCTCGAGGCGCGCTTCCGCGCGATGGAGTTGGAGGTGGAGCTGGGCTTCACCCCGGAGCAGACCGCGCGCGAGGTCGAGCGCTGCCTCAACTGCGACATCCAGACGCACTTCGCGGCGCCGCTCTGCATTGAGTGCGACGCCTGCATCGACATCTGTCCCACGAATTGCCTCACCATCACGTGGAACGGGGAGGAGGACGATCTTCGCACCCGCCTCTCCGCGCCCACGGTCCACCCCGACCAGGCGCTCTACGTGTCGGAGGGTCTGCCCCACACGGCGCGCGTGATGGTCAAGGACGAAGACGTCTGTCTCCACTGCGGGCTGTGCGCCGAGCGCTGCCCCACGGCCGCCTGGGACATGATGAAGTTCGAGCTCTTCCACCCGCACGCTGCGTCCAGCAGCCAAACGGCGGCGATCGCGTCATGACCTTCCCGGCTTCGGGCCCCTCCTCCGGGCTCCGCATCAACGACTTCGCGTTCAAGATCGGCACGGTCAACGGCACGGGCTCCGCGAGCGCCAACGGATTGCTCATGCAGACCATCTTCCGCATGGGCATCCCGATCTCCGGCAAGAACGTCTTCCCGTCCAACATCCAGGGCCTGCCCACCTGGTACGAGATCCGGGTCAACGGCGAAGGCCGCACGGCCCGCACGCCGGTGTTCGATCTGCTCGTGGCCATGAACCCGGCCACGTACCAGCGGGACGTGGCCGAGGTGCGCTCGGGTGGATGGATCCTGCACGACTCGTCCTGGCCCATGGACGAGGCGCTGAAGCGCGAGGACGTGACCTTCCTGGGCGTACCCATCGGCCGCATGTGTGTCGAAGCCTTCGACGGGGCGCGGGAGCGCATCCTGATGAAGAACATCGTCTACACCGGCGTGCTGGCCGCCCTGTTCGACATGGACATGACGGTCATCCAGGGCCTGCTGGAGGAGACGTTCGCGCGCAAGAAGGCGCTCCTGGACTCCAACTTCCAGGCCGTGCGCATGGGCTACGACTACGCGAAGGAGCACTTCGACTGCCCCTTGCCCATCCGTCTGCAACGGCTCGACCGGACGGGCAACCACGTCATCATCGACGGCAACACCGCCGCGGCGCTCGGGTGCGTCTACGCGGGTGCGACCGTGGGCGCCTGGTATCCCATCACGCCCTCCACGTCGCTCATGGACGGGTTCGCCCGCTTCTGCAAGGACTACCGGACGGACCCCGAGACGGGGGAGCGCCGCTACGCGATCGTCCAGGCCGAGGACGAGCTCTCCGCGGCCGGGATCGTCATCGGGGCCGGGTGGGCCGGCGCGCGGGCGTTCACGCCCACCAGCGGGCCCGGCATCTCGCTCATGGGCGAGTTCATCGGGCTCGCCTACTACGCCGAGGTGCCCGCCGTCTTCTTCGACGTGCAGCGCACCGGGCCGTCCACCGGCATGCCCACCCGCACGCAGCAGGGAGACCTGATGCTCTGCGCGTACGCCTCCCACGGGGACACCAAGCATCTCGTGCTCTTCCCGGCCCATCCGGGCGAGAGCTTCGAGATGGCGGTGGCCGCGTTCGACCTGGCCGAGCGCTTCCAGACGCCGGTGTTCGTGGTGCAGGACCTGGACATCGGCATGAACGACTGGATGGTCGAGCGCTTCCGCTGGGACGACGCCTACCGTCCGGACCGCGGCAAGGTGCTGAACGCCGAGGAGCTGGACGCCGCGCAGACCTTCTATCGCTACCTGGACGTGGACGGGGACGGCGTGCCCTACCGCACCCTGCCGGGGACGCACCCGACCAAGGGCGCCTACTTCACGCGCGGCTCCGGTCACGACAAGTACGGCCGCTACACCGAAGACGCCGACGCCTACACCGAGGTGGTGGACCGGCTGCGACGAAAGGTCGAGAAGGCGGCGGACGCGCTGCCCGCTCCGGTGCTCGACCGGCAGGACGGCGCCCGCGTGGGTCTGGTCACGGTGGGTGGCTGCGACGGCGCCTGTCGTGAAGCGCTGGACGTGCTCCGTGCCGAGGGCATCGCCACCGACTTCCTGCGCGTACGGGGCTTCCCCTTCCCGGCGTCGGTGGAGGCGTTCCTGATGGAGCACGACGTCAACTACATCGTCGAGCAGAACCGGGACGGGCAGCTCCGCTCCCTGCTCCTGCTGGAGACGCAGGTCCCGCGCGAGAAGCTGGTCTCCGTCCTCTACTACGGCGGCCTGCCCATGAGCAGCCAGCACGTGCTGGACGGGGTGCACCGGCACCGCGGCAGCGCGGGAGCCAGGACGGAAGCGGACTCGAGCCCGGCGCGCGGCGTCGCCTGACGCGGCCATTCGGAGACACGCCATGACCTACATCGCCAAGCCCCGGGTCCATCACCCCGCGCTCGAGCGCAACGAGCTCGGGCTCACCCGTCGCGACTACGAGGGCTCGCTGTCCACGCTGTGCGCCGGGTGCGGCCATGACTCCATCACCGCCGCGATCGTGCAGGCCTTCTTCGAGCTGAGCGTCCCGCCCCACCGCGTGGCCAAGCTGTCCGGCATCGGCTGCTCGGCCAAGACGCCCGCCTATTTCCTCAAGGAGGCGCACGGCTTCAACAGCGTGCACGGCCGCATGCCGTCCGTGTCCACGGGCGCCATCGCCGCCAACCGCGACCTGGTCTACATCGGCATCTCGGGGGACGGGGACTCGTTGTCCATCGGCCTGGGCCAGTTCTGCCACGCCATCCGCCGCGGCATCGACATGCTGTACGTGCTGGAGAACAACGGCGTCTACGGCCTCACCAAGGGGCAGTTCTCCGCCTCCGCCGACCTGGGCTCGAAGTCCAAGCGCGGCGAGCCCAACGCACAGCCTCCGATCGATCCGGTGGTGCTGGCCATCCAGCTCGGCGCCACCTACGTGGCCCGCAGCTTCTCGGGCGACAAGGCCCAACTGGTGCCGCTGCTCAAGGCCGGGCTCTCCCACAAGGGCTTCGCGTTCATCGACATCATCTCGCCGTGTGTGACCTTCAACGACCACACCGGCTCCACCAAGTCCTACCGGCACACCCGCGACCACCTGCACGACCTGGCCCCGGTGGACTTCGTGCCGTTGCGCACCAGCATCGAGACCACGCTGGAGAAGGGCGTCACCGAGGTGGCCATGCACGACGGCTCGGTGGTGCGGTTCCGCCGGGTGGATTCGGGCTACAACCCCACCGATCGGGCCCGGGCGCTGTCCCACTACACCGAGCTCACGTCGGCGGGCGAGGTGGTGACCGGGCTTCTGTTCGTGGATCCCAGCGGCGAGGATTACCACGATCAGAACCGCACCGTCGCGCGCCCGCTCACCGAGGTGCCCTACGAGGAGCTGTGCCCGGGCAGCGCGGCGCTCGACCGTTTGATGGAGACCTGGCGTTGAGCCCCACCCCGCTCCCGTTCGCCCAGGCGGACGCGTTCACGGACACGCCCTTCGCCGGCAATCCCGCCGCCGTGTGCCTGCTGGAGCACGCGCTGGATGCGCAGCTCATGCAGAACGTCGCCATCGAGATGAACCTGTCGGAGACGGCGTTCGTGGAGCCGCCAGACGCGGAGGGGCTGCGGCGTCTGCGCTGGTTCACGCCGGGGCTGGAGGTGGACCTGTGCGGTCACGCCACGCTGGCCACGGCGCACCTGCTGTTCGAGCGCGGCACGCGTGGACCGCTCCGCTTCAGCACGCGCAGCGGCGAGCTGGTCGTGGAGCAGGAGCCGGACGGCCGCCTGCGCATGGACTTCCCCGCCGTGCCGGTGGAGGACGCCCCGGTGCCTCCCGGCCTGCTGGAGGCGCTCGGGATCGGAAGTGCGCTCGAGGCCGCGCGCGGACCTGCCGGTCAGTACTGGATGGTCGTGGTGGACCGCGCGGACACCGTGCGCGCCCTCACGCCGGACTACGGCACGCTCGGCCGGGTGGATCTCGACGGGCGCATCGGCGTGTCGGTGACGGCCGCCGGGAACGACGTGGACTTCGTGTCGCGGTTCTTCGCGCCGTGGGCCGGGATCGACGAGGACCCGGTGACGGGCTCGGCGCACTGCATGTTGGCGCCGTGGTGGTCCGACCGGCTGGGCCGGGCCACGCTCCAGGCGCGACAGATCTCCGCGCGCGGCGGGGACGTGGAGACACGCGTGGTCGGCGACCGCGTCCACCTGGTGGGCCGGGCCGTCACCGTGGCGGAGGGGACGCTGCTGCTGCCGTAGGGCCCGGCGCGGGCGTTCGCGCTCCTCTTCGATCGCCCGCGCCCGCCGTCCTTCGCGCGCGAGCACGGCGCGCGCTTCACCCCCCGGCGCCGTCCGCCGTCTCCACCCGGTTCAGATCGTAGCGCATGATGCGCGCGTGCGGGCTTTCCGGATCGCGCTCCAATCCGAAGCAGTCGCCCGCGGGGCCCTGTGCGCCCTCCAGGATCCGTTCCACCGGCTCCCAGCGCGCGGCGTCGACCTGCAGGCGCAGGGCGGCCAGACACTCCCGCACGCGCGCCGGTCGGCTCATCCCCACGATCACCGCGCCCACGGCGGGACGGTCCAGCACCCAGCGCAGCGCCACCTGGGCCGTGGTGGCACCCAGGTCGGACGCGACGCCAGCGAGCGCCTCCAGGAGCGCCTGGTAGGCGCCCCAGCCACCGAAGTCCTCGAGGACGAGGCGGTACTTGGTGAGCGAGCGATTGGGCAGCCCGAGCGCGTCCGTCAGCCCACCGGGCGCGGGGTCGGATCGGCCACGCCAGACGTCGGTCAGGAAGCCACCCGCGAGCGCGCCGTAGCAGAGCAGGGGCACGCCCGCCGCCCGGGCCCAGGGGGCCATCGCGCCCGCAGGCCGCCGATCGAGCAGCGAGTACTGCACCTGGTGCGCGGCGATCGGGATGCCCGCGTCCACCAGCGCCCGAAGGGCGGGCGTGTCGAAGTTGGTGGCGCCGACGGCGGCGACCTTGCCGGCGCGCCGCTGCTCGTCCAGCCACCCGGCCACCTCCACCCAGCGCTCGACGCCGTAGTCCCACCACGAGAACTGCACCAGGTCGAGGCGCTCCACGCCGAGACGCGCGAGCGAGCGGTCCACCACGCGCTCCACGTAGCGGCGATCCACGGTCGCGAGCGAAGAGCGATCCGGCACGAGCTTCGTGTGCACCCGCAGCGCGTCGGCCACCTCGTCGCCCATGCGGGCCCGCGCCTGCCGGAGCGTCTCCCCCAGCAACGCTTCGACGCCGGTGTAGATGTCGGCGCAGTCGAAGGTGGTCGCGCCGTACGCGATCACCTCCAGCAGCTCCTCGAGCGCGTCCGCCCGACCCGGCCCGTTGCGGTGGTGGCCCTCCGAGTACTGCCAGGCCCCGACGATCAGGGGGACCGTGCGGAAGGCCTCCGAGGCCGGCACGCGTGGGCTCTGGTCCATCCCTGGCTCGCTGCTCACGCGGGCCCCAGCGGCACCCGGGTGACGTCTCCATGGCGGAAAGTGCGCCGCCCGGTGCGCACGATCCGGAAGCGCGCGCCGCAGTGCGGGTCGGGACAGGCCACCTCGGTGTCGGTGGTCATCCAGTCCGCGGGATCGGTGTCACGCTGCTTGGCCGGCAGCAGCGGCAGCAGCGCGGCGAGCGGGTACAGCGGGAAGGTCTGACCCGGCGGAAACCGCAGATTCTCACCGGAGAGCTCGAACCAGTCCCCCGGGCGGTGGTTGCAGACCATGCCCTCGGGTCGGCCCACGACCTCCACGCGCAGATCCCACAGCTCGAACTCACCTTGCTCGCGCCTCACTGCGCTCTCCTTTCCGGGCCCGAGGGGGCCATCTACGTTCGGGCGCGCTCGCCCCGCGGCGGTCCGTCACGACCCCCGAGCCCGGGACGTGATCCCCCGGCGAGCCGCTGCAGGATCCGTCCCCTGACGCCCCGGAGCAAATGCAGCCCGACGCCCCCGTCTCCTTCCGCTTCGGACGCGCGGGCGCCCTGCTTCCGCTCGCCGTGTTCCTGGCGGGCGTGGGCTGGCTCGGCCTGTCGGGCGCCCCGGACGAGCGCGGCTTCTGGCCCATCCTGCTGCTCGCCCTGGGGGTGGGCACGGCCCTGGCGCGGGATCGCGCGGCCTACGGTCAGGCCGTGCTGGACGGCATGAGCCGGCCGCTGGTCATGGTGATGGTGATGGCCTGGCTGCTCGCCGGCGTGCTGGGCTCGCTGGTCTCCGCCGGCGGCTTCGTGGACGCGCTGGTGGCCCTGGCGCGCACCACGGGCCTGGAGGGCGGAGGCTTCGCGCTGGCGTCCTTCCTGGTGGCGGCGCTCGTCTCCACCGCCACCGGCACCAGCCTCGGCACGCTGCTGGTCTGCGTCCCCGTGCTGCACCCGGCCGGTGTGGGCCTGGGCGCCGATCCGGCGATGTTGATCGGCGCGCTGCTGGGCGGCGCCACGTTCGGCGACAACGTCTCGCCCATCTCCGACACGACCATCGCGTCGGCCACCACGCAGGACGCGGAGATGGGGGCGGTGGTGCGCTCGCGGCTGCGGTACGCGTTGCCGGCCGCGGCGGTGGCGGGCGGGCTCTACCTCGCGCTGGGGAACGGCGCGGCCGCGAGCGTGACGGCGGCTGCTCCGCCCGCGGGAGAGCCCTTCCCCTGGAGCGGCCTGCTGGTAGGCCTGGGTCCGTTGCTGGTGCTCGCGCTGCTCCTGGCGCGGCGCACGCTGCTGGAGGGACTGCTCGCCGGCGCCTTCCTCACGGCCGCGCTCGGACTCGTCGGCGGGCGCATCGCGCCCTCCGACCTCATGTACATCGACGCGGACGCGTTCGTCGCGCGCGGGCTCGTGCTCGCCGGCATGGAGCGCGCGGTGGGCATCGTCATCTTCACGGTGTTGCTCATGGGCCTGATCGGCGGCGTGGAGCGCAGCGGGCTGCTGGAGGACCTGGTCTCCTGGACCCGCCGGCGGGCCACCACGCCGGCGCGTGCGGAATGGGCGATCTTCGCCGCCGTCTCGGGCGCGGTGCTGCTGACCACCCATTCGGTGGTGGCGATCCTCGCGACGGGCCGTCTCGCGCGCGAGACGGGCAGCGCGCTCGGGCTTCCCGCCACCCGGCGGGCCAACCTGCTGGACGTGACCGTCTGCACGTATCCGTTCCTCCTGCCCTTCTTCATCCCCACCATCCTGGCCTCCTCCCTGACCGCGGGCGGCGATCCGTCCCTCCGGGTCGGCCCTCTGGCCGCGGGCCTGCACAACGTGCACTCGTGGGCCCTGCTCGGTGTGTTGCTCCTCGCGCTCGCCACGGGCTGGGGGCGGTCGGAGGAGCGCGCTCCCCGATCCGGCCTCTCGTAACCCGCTGCGCTCCTCGTCGTAGAGAATCGCCGTTCCGCTCGCTCCTCCGCACGGCCGGGCCTTGAACGGTGTCTCGCATCCCATGACGGTCTCGCACATCCACGCCCGTCTCGTCGCGGGCTTCCTCGCGCTCCTGGTCTCGATGGCCACCGTGGGGGGCTGCGGGGATGCGGTGGGGCTCGACTACGGCGGGGGTCAATCCGACCAGACCGTGGATGTGGGCGGCCGCACGCGCGAGTTCATCGCGTACGTGCCGCAGGGCCTCACACCGGGACAGCCGGCCCCCCTGCTCCTGGTCTTCCACGGCGTGCCCATGGAAGCCGAGAACATGGTGCTGCTCACGTGGTTCAACGCGCACGCGGAGCGCACGGGCACCGTGGTCGCCTACATGCAGGCGGACGGGGACGGCTGGGTGAGCGTGGGCGCACCGCCCGGCGCGGAGCCCACCGGGGAGCTGGGATACGTCGCCGCGGTGATCGACCGTATCGACGCGGACGTCGACATCGATCGTTCGCGCGTGTATGCCGCGGGCTTCTCGAACGGCGGGCTGTTCACCCAACGCCTCGCCTGCCAGTTCGCGGACCGCATCGCGGGCATCGGTGTGGTCGGGGCCACCATCATCCTGCCGGTCGTGCAGGGCTGTGCTCCGAGTCGGCACATCCCTGTCATCGCCTTCCAGGGAGACCGCGATCCGTCGTTCCCGTGGGGCGAGATCGGTGCTTCGACCATCGCGGCCCTGGGGGGTGAGCAGAGCGCTCAGTTCTGGGCCGACCTGAACGACTGCGGTCTCGCGCACGACGTGACCACGCTCCCGGACCTCGTGGATGACGCCACCACCGTGGAGCGGTGGAGCTGGCCGGGTTGCCCTGCGGACGGCCAGGTGGTCTTCCACCACATCGTCGGAGGCGGCCATACGTGGCCCGGCTCTCCCCTCAACCTCGGTGCCGAGCTCGGAGCCAAATCGCGCGATATCGATGCGAGCCGGATCATGCTCGACTTCCTCCTGCAGCAACGGTTGGGGAGCGGCGCATGAGACGCCACGCGCTCACCGGTGCCTTCATCGCGGTCGGCCTGGCCGCGGTGGTCGCCCCAGCCCTCACTGCCCAACTGCACGTGGCCCCCGAGATCGTCCACTCCAGCCGGCGGAACGTGGGCCTGGGCGCGCGTGTGACCTGGGGCCTCACATCGGCGACCTGGCTGTACGCGGAGGCGCTGGAGTTCCTGCAGGACACGGACGGAGCGGCCGACCCGGGCGTCCAGGTGGACGCGAGCTATCGTGAGCTGGATCTGGGACTGATGGTGCTGGGTGATCGGCGGATGCTGCAGCCGTATGCGGGCGCCGGCGGCGGCTTTTTCTACAGCGCGCTGGCGCTCGAGCTGGACGGAGATCGGGCCGCGGTGGATCGCACCGGGTGGTTGGGCCATCTCTTCTTCGGCCTGCGCGTGCCCCGGCGCTCCTTCACCCCGTACGCGGAGTTCCGCCGTGTCCTGAACGAAGGCGGACAGTGGGTCTACGGAGGCGGAGTCGCGTTCCAGGTGCGCTGACCCGCGACCGCTACCGCGCGACCCGCCCCGTCCGCCCGGTGGAACCCCGTCTGCGGCTTTCCAGTAGTGAGGGGCCACGGCCGCCCGACCGGGGCGCGCCGCGCCGGACCCCCGCGAACCTGGATGCCACGATGATCAGACGATCCCTCGTGCTCGCCGCGCTCGTCGCCCTGGGATGCTCCGCAGCGAACGGGGAGGCGGGTGCCAACGGCGGATCGGCGCCCGACACGGGGGCGGCCCCGGCGGGACCGTCGGGCCCTCGACCCCAGGCCGGGATGGCGTGGGTGATCTTCGGCACGGATACCGCGTTCGCGGAGGTGGCCCGCACAGCGGACGAGCGCGAGCAGGGCCTCATGGGCCGTACGGCGCTCGACCCGAACCACGGGATGATCTTCGTCTACGACGAGCCCGAGGTGCTGAGCTTCTGGATGCGCAACACGCTCATCCCGCTCGATGTGGCCTTCCTGGACCCGAGCTTCCGGATCACCGAGATCCAGACGATGGAGCCGGAGACCGAGAACCTGCACACCGCCCGCGAGCCGGCCCTGGCCGCGCTGGAGATGGACAAGGGCTGGTTCGCCGAGCGCGGGATCGGGCCGGGAGCCGTGGCGCGGATCGTCTGGGACCGGTAGGGACGATCGGGAGGGGCCGTCGTCCCGGGGCGGATCGAGCCGGGGGGTCGGCCGGGTTCCCCAACCGGGGAGGCCCCAAAGCCGGGGGCTCGCGTCTCAGCATCTGAGCCCGGTCCGCGCCCCACCCGGCACCGCCTGACCCGCGCGCCGCCGGTTTCCCGCCACTCGGATCGGAGACGCGTCTGCCCCGGGGCCGACGCCGGCAACCCCCGACCTGAGAACCCCATGCGCAAGCTCCTGCTCTTCGCACCGATCCTGATCGCCTGGTCGCAGTTGGCCGCCTGCAACGTGTGCAAGGCATGCTTCGGGCTGGGCGGCACGGCCTACCGTCCTGTCCCGGTCGCCATCGACGGCGGGCGTCAGGGGCTGCTCCCCATCCCCCAGGCCGCCGGCAACGCCCAGTGGGAGCTCGGCCCCGAGGCCGCGCTGGTCAGCTACGACGGCGGCTCCGACCTCGGCCTCGGCGGGAACGCGATCTGTGAGCTCACGGGCGAGCCGCTCAGCCTCGCGGGTGGCGCCACGGTCTACTTCCCGGAAGCGGGCAATGCCTATGGTGCGCACGCCGGGGTCCGCTATGGCCGCGACCTCGATGGGCCGGTGGACGTCTTCGGGTCCGCCTCCGCCATCTGGAGCCGCTTCAGCTACGATGTGGACGACTACGAGATCCCCGACGAGGAGTTCGCCGGGCTCGGTGGTGGCGCAGCCGCGTTCCAGCAGTTCGGCGGCTTCAGCGGCAACGCCTACGGCGTCCGCCTGGGCGTGGGCGGCATCCTCTCGTCGAACGGGGAGCGCCGTTTCCGGCCCTATGGAGAGCTGGGCTACGACATCTTCCTGTTCGGCGAGGACTTCGAGAACGAGATCCGCGCCGCCGCTGGGCTGAGCTTCGCGCTGGGCGGGCAGGAGTAGCGCGCGGTACTTCGGCAGGTCGTCGCCGGAAAGCACGAGGGGGTGGGTTGCGTACTCTGCAACCCACCCCCTCGCCGCGTCCTGGGGGGGCCTCGCGTCACCGCTGACGACACCGGTCCCGCGAGGCTGTGTTCGTATTCGCTTTCCCGGCGATCCCGGACGCGGACCGGGAGTCTATGGGATCGCTTCCAACGACGCCAGACGCGGATGCGGCACGATCCGGTAACGCGCTGCGGCCTATCGCCGGCGAGTCGATGGAAACATCTGATCACCGACGGACGAGGCGGAATTCGCCCGTGTAGGGACCTGCGCAATCGTCGACCGCGATCGTACCGAGCAGCGTTCGTCCCACGTCCTGGATGTCCGCCGTCAACGTGCCGATCCCGCCGCAGGGGTCGGTGAACCCCAGCGTGGCCTCGAGCTCGGCGCCCCGTACGGTGCCGGTGAGGGTGGCGCGACGCCCCTGACCGGTGCTGAACGTTCCCGTAAGGACGGAATCGACCTGGGAGATCACGTCGATCCGGGCCGAGACGTTGACGACGGTGGGTGTCGTGTAGGGACCCGTGAAGGCACCAGTGAGCTCGTGGCGCGCCGTCGCGCGGAACTCGCGCTCGAAGATCCCCGCGCTGGCGCGAAGCCGGTGTCCGGTGCCCAGCCCCGGACCTAGCGTCCACAGCGCGGCCGCGATCCCCGTGCTGTCGGTCAGCACGGACTCGGGGCTCACGCTCCCTCCGCCCTGCTGCACATCGAAGAAGATGCGGGCGAACGCGAACGGTTGACCGCGCTGATCCACGAGCCGCACGCGGATGCTGTCGCCGATCGGGCGCGCAACCGCACCGACGAGCACGGTGTCCCCTACCGCCTCCAGCGCGGTGGGAACCGGCGGGCCGCTCAAGTCATCGCCACAGGCCACGACCACCGCGAAGAGGACCAGTGCGACGAGTCGCATGCGCATGGTGGCAAGCCCCCGGGAGAGGTGAGGAGAAGGGGGCGAAGCATGACGCGGGGCTGGTAGACGTTCCAGACGCCTTCGGCTGCGAGGCTGCAACCAACCGGTAACGACCAGGTACGGACCCACGTCCGTTGCAGGCGAAGCACGAACGTGCCCTGCCACGTTCGGCCCAGATCGGCCCGGGACGCACCCGATTACGCTAGCGGCTGCTCACGGGACGGGCGTGGATCGCGACCACCGCTATCTCCCGGCGCTGGTTGAATCACAGTCGCCGCCCCGGGCCTTGCTCTGGGCTATCTCACCCACGCTCTGGAAACGCGCGAGGGCAGCATCGTCATACAGGGGTCGTGCCGCGGGGGTCCCGGCGGAGCATCGACGCCACGCGGGCGACGGTAACTCCACGGTACCGATCCGGCCACGGGTGGCCCAGGGATATTGCGCGTCGGGTCGCGCTCCGGAGATTGCGCAACCGTCCGCTCCGTCGTCCATCCGACCTCCTATCGTGTCGGCACCTCGCACTCTCCTCGTCGTCGGTCTTGCCGCGCTGGCGTTCCTGCCCCTATCGGAGGGAGGCGGCGGCGGGGCGTTGACCCCGGGCGGTTGGGCGGGCCGGTGGGGCCTGGGACTGCTCCTCCCGTTGGCCGCGGCGCTGGTGGCGGGGACCCTGGCCGGACCCCGAGGGGGCCCGCGCGGCCTCCGCTCCACAGGCAGCGTCGCACGGCCCGGATCGAAGCGTGCAGCCGCGGACCCGCGGGTCGCGCCGGTGTCGTCGGAGACACTGCGCGGATGGACCCACGGGCTCGCGCTCATCGGACTCATCGCCTTCACGCTCTACGCCGTTCTCGCAGGCGTCGTCTTCGGAGCGGCCGCGCTTCACGTGGACGAGATGGTCCAGACGTTCCAGGCCCACATCTTCGCGTCCGGCCGACTCGCGCTGCCGACCCCGGCGCACCCGGAGTTCTCGTCCTCGCTCCTCGTGGTGGACGCCGAGGGGCGACGCTACGCGCAGTTCCCGCCCGGGGGAGCCGCGCTCCTCGCGCTCGGCGAGCTGCTGGGAGCCGCCTGGCTCATCGGGCCGCTGTTCGGAGCGGTGACGGCGGTGGGGACCGGCGTGCTCGCGCGCGTGCTCGGGGAGTCGCGCGGACGCTCCCTGGCCGCAGCCGCGCTGCTGGCGACGTTCCCGTGGTTCGCCTTCAACGCCGCGACGCGCATGAACCACGTCCCCACCGCGGCCCTGCTCGTGGTCGCGGTGTCGCTCGCGCTGGCGGGCCTGCGCACGCCGGTGCCCGCGGGCCGCAGCCGTCTGCTCGCGTGCCTGGCCGGCGTAGCGTTCGGGCTGGCCGCTGCCATCCGGCCGCTCGATGCAGCCGCGTTCGCGGCCCCATTCGCCGTGTGGCACGCGCTGCGCTTCGCGCGAGGATCCGACGAGCGCGGCGCCGCGGTGGCGTTCGCCGCCGGGCTCCTGCTGGGCGGCGCCCCGTTGTTGCTATACAACACCATGCAACACGGCGGACCCTTCACCTTCGGCTACACCGTCCAGTGGGGCCCCAGCCACGGGCTGGGGTTCCACGAAGCGCCGTGGGGACCGCCGCACACGGTGGGCCGCGGCCTCCTGTACTTGAACCACTACTTGCTGGACCTGCAGACCGTGCTGCTCGAGACCGGAGCGCCTGCGCTCCTGTTCGCGCTGCTCGCGATCCTGCTCGCGCCACCGCTCGCCCCGGCCGATCGCGCGGTGGGCTGTGGCGCGCTGCTGCTCCTGTTGGGCTACTTCGCCTACTGGCACGACGGCAGCTACCTCGGTCCTCGCTTCCTGCTTCCTCTCGCCCCCGTCCTCGCGCTCTGGATCGTGCGACTCCCGCGCATCCTGGGAATACTGCGCGGCCGCTCACGCCGCCTCGAATGGGCCGGTGCCGCGGCGATCGTGGCAGTCCTGGTTCAGGGCTGGGTGGTGGGGGTGCCGGCCCGCGCGCGCGAGTATCGCGCTGCCTATGCGCTCCGGCGCCTCGACGTCCCGGCCGCCGTGACCGCCGCCGATGCCCGCGACGCCGTCGTGCTCGTGCCCGCGTCGTGGGGAAGCCAGGTCCTGGCCCGGCTGTGGGGACTCGGCGTCTCCCACAAGGATGCCCAGTGGCTGTTCGAGCGAGCCGATCTCTGCCGGCTGGACCACGGGATCACGCAGCTCGAACACGCGCCCGGCGGAGGGCCGGCCGATCCCTTCGCGGTCCTGCTTCCGCTGGCGGACGACTCCCTGCGGCTGGGACCCTCCACCCTCTCGGCCGACACGACCCAGCGCATGCTGAGGGGAGCCACCTATCCACCCGCGTGTGTGGCCCGCGCGCGCTTCGAACGCAGCGGCACCCTCTCGCTGCTGCCGTTCCTGGCCTCTTGGGAGCCGGACGGTCCGCTCTTCGTCCGCGACCTCCACGAGCGCGACCGCGTCCTGATCGCCGACCATCCTGATCGACGCTTCCTGGTCGCCCGTCCCTCGGGCGCCTCTCCGCATGGATTCACGCTCTCCCCGCTCGACTTCGATTCGGCCGGAGTCGTCTGGGCGTCGTGGGAGGCGGCGGTGCGCTGAGGCCCTTGCGTCAGGGGGTCCGCGACACCGCGCTTCCCCAGGAAGACCCGAGGGTCAGAGCCGGTCCCCTCACGTAACGAACATCCGCCAGGTGTCGCGGCCATTCAGCGTGGCCGGCGCGCCACGGCAAGGGATTCCTCCCGCACGCTGAAGCCGTCTGCCACCTCCGGCTGTCAAGTGGGGGTCCTCCCCTTGGCCCTCCTGGCTCCCTTCGCTCCAATCCGGCGCTTGTTACCTTCGCGCGAAATTGCGCTCCGAACGTCACTTGGGCGCGGCAGGCGCATTCGCGGCAGCGTATCGCTCCAGCTGTTGACTCACCTCGCTGCACCGGATGGCCCTTCGTTTGCCCCCGTCGGTCCGTCGCCATGTACGGACGACGCACACCGTGGGGAGCCGCGCTGCTCCTGTTCTCACTCGTCGGAGCGAGTGCCTGCGAGCCGCTCTGGGTGGTCGACCTCGAGCAGCCGATGCGCGAGATCCCCGAGGAGTACCTGCGCTGGTTCGGCGAGGTGGCCGAGTGCATGGGGCGGGAGCGGGACGCGACGCCAGAGCGCTTCCGCGTGATCCGCTGGTACGAGGGCGTGGAGATCCGCAACCCTTCGGAAGGGAAGTATGCGCTCGGTCTGTGGGTGGAACCGCACAAGATCACCGTTCGCACGGACGTGGCGGACCTTGACTACGTGATCAAGCACGAGCTGGTGCACGAGCTGCTGCGGGACGGCAGCCACGAACAGCGCTTCTTCAAGCAGTGCGCAGGCGTCTGAGCTCGACGCGCGCCACGTGGTCGAACCGTTCCGAGTTCGGGTGCGCCCTCCTAGAACGCGACCAGCAGCGTGATCCCGAACGTGCGGTCGCCCAGCGCGTGCGGTCCGAGATCATCGTCCAGCCACAACCGCCGTCCCACCACCCGCAGACCCACCTGTCGTAGCCACAGCGTGGCGCCCGCATCCAGCCCGCCACCAACGCCACTCTCGGTATAGTCGAAGCCGAACAGCGCCGCGTCCGTACCAGCCACTGCGAAGCGACCCACGACAAACGGTATGAAGCGCACGTCGCCGGAGCCGGTCTCCGCCGCGATGCCGAGCCCGGCCGAGAACCCGTAGCCGCGGAACCGCTCGTCGGTCGCCAGCCCCGACGCGAAGGCGCCGCGCCCCTCCACGGTGAGACAGGGACGGAGGGGCCGATCCGCGACCAGCTCGACGGCCGCACCCAGGTCGTGCATGCCGCGCTCGGAGGCGCGGAAGTCGCGGTAGCGCCAGTCGGCTCCCACGCGGAGGGCCGCCGTCGGAGCCACCCACCCGCCGATCCCACCCGACCAGGCGCTCGTGCCCTCACCGCCGTCCTGCGCGACCCAGGCGAGCGGGATCTGCACACCGCCACCACGATCGGACCGCATGCCCAGGCAGGTCTGGCCCGCAAGAGCGAAGGGGAGGATCGCGGTCCCCACGAGGGCGAGCACCCCGATCCGCGAAGACCGCATCAGCGCACCCTCAGCAGCGTGGAGCGGATGGACGATTCGTCACTGGTCGAGAAGCGGAGGAGCGCGCGACCGCCGGACTCCAGACCGAAGACAACGTACGCGGCCGCCCCCGAAGGCTGGAGCGTCAGGCTGAACCCGCTCCCCGGTGGGACGGCGAGCAGCCGGAGCGGGAACCGCGCATCCAACCGGAGCGAGGCGATCAGCTCACGCGTGTTCCAGCTCGGCTGCTGCAGCTCGGGTGGCAGATCCGGGACCAGGTCGTCCGCGTACACCGACACCGCCCAATCGGCCATCCACTCCACGGGATCCTCGCCGATGCGCGCCTCCAGGTTGTCCAGCCCCGCACCGGTGGCGTTGGCGAGGTCGCGGAAGAACGCGTCGTCCGGGCGCGGATCGCGATCCGCTGCATAGCGTAGGAACGACCAGGCGGCGCCTCGCGTGGTCAGACGGTCGGTCGCCACCGGCGAGGACGTGCTCGGCGCCTGCATGTAGAGGTTGTAGCGGCCCAGGTTGTCGACCGCGTAGCGGTTGAACGCCTCGCGGACGCGACTGCTCCCGGTCACCTGGGTCGTGTCCAGGTTCATGGCCGGGGCCAGCCCACTGGCCGCGTAGAAAAGCGCCTCCTCCGCGATGAAGCTCAGCCCCTCGTTCATCCACGACTCCTCGAAGCGGTCTGCTTGCGAGATGTGGATGCGTCGGCTGGCGTTGATGAGGTGCTGCAGCTCGTGGCCCATGGTGGAGGGTGTGACCTCGCGCAGGAGGTCCACGCTCAACCGGTTGCCGCTGACCTCCCCGTTGGGCTCCGGTACGGCGAGGTAGAGCACTTCGGCCAGATTGCTGGAGGGGCAGCCCTGCAGGCGACCCGTGTCGGTGCGCGGGAAGAGATCGCCGCCCCAGAAGAAGCCGGCCACCACACCCGCACCCCCAAAGGGCGTCTTCTCGTTGACCCCGCGCGTGAAGAACAGGACGATCCGCTGGTTGTCGTCCAGGTCCGTGGGTGCACCGAAGAGACCGGTCACGGTAGGCTCGATCAGCGCGTCGAACTCCTGCGCGAAGGCCTGGAAGTCGGAGGTCGTGAGCGTGGGCTGCGGGTTCTGCACGTCGGCCACCACTACGGCGTGATCGGAGACCGCCATCACCCGCCCCTGCCTGGGGTCGTTCACACCGCAGGAGGCGGCGACGCTGAGGCGGAGGAGATCCCCCACCACGGGCGGCGCGGCGGAGGGGGCGCGGCGCGCCTGACGACGCATCACGTCCAGCTCGTCCACGACGTCCCCGGCCGCCGCAGGGGTGAAGCGCAGCTCCTCCTGCTCCGCGGTGCGCAGCTCGCGGTGGAAGGCCTCCGTCGGAGCGAAGCGCGCCAGCCGCTCGGACGTGAAGGCGGTGATGGGGTCCGTCAGGGCCGTGCCTCCGACGTCCACGAAGCCCCCACCCTCCACCCCGATGCTCGCCTTGAAGAGCGTATCCCGTGCGAGTGCCGCGAACGGCACGAGGACGAACTCGCCACCCGCGGGCGCGGAGACACAGAGCACGCGGTTGCCGGGCGCGCGGCTCGCCTCCCCCACGCCGAGGCTCAGCGCATCCCCGAACGCGCAGTCGGCGAGCTGCTGCGGCAGCCCGGTGGAGGACTGGTCGTCACACCCCGTGCCGAGCAGAGCGACCAGGAGGCCGACGCAGAGATGCCTAGCGGACCGGATCATTGTCGACACGGATGCTGAAATTCCCTTTGCGATCCACGGCGTAGACCGTCACCGCCGTCAGATCGTCGATGGTGAAGGCCTGCTCGAACGTCTGCGTGCGCATGAGCAGGTCCTGGATGGTGTTCCCCTCGAAGCCCTGCACGCCGTAGCTGCCCAGGTCGGGTTGCCCGTCGGGGCTCCCGAAGGTGCCGTCCTTGAACGTGAAGCGGACGAATGCGCCCGCGAAGTCACCGTCCGGATCACTGGCATTCAAGGCGAACTGCAGCCAGGACGCCGCCAGCGACTCCGTGTAGAAGGCGTTGAAGGTCGTGATGACGGGCGGGGACCCGGTGGCGCCCGCGATGGGCGCCTCCACGAAGTCGGTGGTGTTGCCCTCCCGGTCCTCGATACGGACGGACGTGCACAGGCCCTGGGCTTCGGCGTCGGGCATGTCCACGGAGAGGACCATCACCACGCGCACGGTGTCGGCGCCGGCGCTACGACTGCCGGGCGAGGCCAGGTTGCGTCCCAGGAACCCCACTTCGGTGAACCCGCTCCCGGCGCGCAGCGCGGAGTTGCCTGCGCAGTCCGTGAGGTTCCACTGGTAGCGATCGATATCGGGGAAGCCGCTCCCGCCCAGCAGGGGGTTGGAGCCCGGATCGCTCGCCTCCAGGAAGAAGACGCTGGTCCCGTCGCGGAACGTGCCGCCCAGGTGCAGGATGGAGGGGGTGTAGCGCTCGTCGGAGCAGCGCACCCGGAACGTGACAATGGTCGCGCGCGGTGGCTCCAGGACGAACTCGCGGGCGCGTCCGCCGTCACTGGTCACGACGCAGCTGGGGTCGATGTTGCTGAGCTCGAGCGAATAGGCACCCGGATCGATGCCATCGAAGCGCACGGTGTCGTTTCCCGCCGCGAAGCCCACCTTCTCGGTGCCCAGCGCGTCCTTCAGGCGCCAGGCGTAGGCGTCGTCGGCGTCCCACCCGTCCGTCGCGGTCTCCATCACCAGGAGGGACGAGCACTCGAAGTTGTAGCGGACCGTGAACGTCTGGCCGGCCTGGCCGATCACCGCCTGCCGCGCAGCGCCGAAGCGGTTCTGGCAGGTCACCGGGACGCCGTCCACCCGGATCGTGTAGGTGGCAGGCGGGACCACGAGGATCAAGGTGTCGTTGGGCTGAACCACCGCGATGGTGTCGATGCCCAGCGTCCCGGACAGCTCCGTCACGCTCAACGTCCAGCGCTCACCCGGAGATACCTCCGCGGGTCCCGAAGCGCTCGTGATGATGGCCAGGAAGCCCTCCGGAGCCATGGGCTGTTCATCACAGGCCAGCAGCCCGATGCTCACCAGCAACGCGGCCAGCCACCGCACGCCCTGCATCCTGCCCATACGCATTCCTTGCCTCTCCTCCCATGCCTGGACCGGTGAAGCGCCGAAAGCGTGGGGCCGCGAGAGCGACCCCACGCTTGGCGATCCACGCCCCGGCGCGCACCTTCGCGCACCGGCCGGTTCGTCACCCCGCCGGGGAGGAGACCCGACGGGGCAACGATTCCTCCGGGTTGGTGATGGATTAGAAGCCCACCGACCAGCCCGCGTACCACGGGATCGAACCACCCGACCCGGCCGGCGCGACGCCGCCGTAGTAGGTGGCCGGGTCCCACGGAGCGCCCAGAGCCGTCGGACTCTGGCCCGCGACCGTCACGCCCGAGCCCACCGGACGGTAGTCCGGCAGCGCCCGGAAGAACGGCGCCTTCAACTGTCCAGCGTACGCGGCACCCGTCGCGACCATCCGTCCGGCCGTGAGGTGCGCGCTCAACTGGGCCGCACACGTCCCGGCCGTCACGATGGCCGGGTCGATGGCCACCGACGTCGTGAACGTCCACCCGTCACCGGTGCCCAGGCCGCCACCGGCCGGGCCGTTGTTCCCGATCAGGTTGCAGGTCTCGACGTTGTCCCCCAGCACGTGCGTGGCATACCGCACCAGCAGGATGTTCTGGAGGTGACCGCCGGCGCCGCGCCGGTAGTGCAGCGCGGTCTTGTTGGCGGCTCCGCTGGGCAGACCTGCGGAGGTCGCGCTCGTCCCGCCGATGAACGTGATGTTGGCCAGGTCCGGCACCGTGCGCGGGGCGTTGTTGTACGTGGCCGCCGTCTCGGTGTTGTCCACCTCGTGCCCCTTGTCGGAGCCCAGGCTGTCGTGGTGGATGACCTGGAACTGCACCCGCCCGTCGTACCCGAACGAGAAGTCGAACTGGTCGTCGTCGTTCCCGCTGGCCAGGAGGTGCTTCACGTTGCAGCGGCCGCCGAAGATCTCGAGGCCGTCGTCGGAGCCCTCGCTCACCTGCAGGTAGTCGATCACGGTGCCCGACCCGCAGGCGCCGATGGTGACGTTGTTCAGCTCGTTGTTCGTGGAGATCGTGCGACCACCGTACTCCACCACTACGTAGCGTAGCACGCCTGAGGAGTCGGCGTCATTGAGCCCGCCGAAGTTGACGGCGCCACCCTCACCCTCGCGCTGCGCCCCGCCACCGGAGGGGTTGCGGCCGGGGATGGCCGGAGCGGCAGGCAAGCCAGGCTGCGCTTCGTTCACCACCGCATTGCCGGCGATGAAGATGCCGCCCCAGCAGGACTGCGCACGCACCGGACCCTGCAGCTCGCAGGTGAAGCGGATCGGCTGGCTCTGCGTCCCGTCCGCGATGATGCGGCCGTTGCGCGTCACGAAGATCGCCGACAGCGAATCGGACTCGAAGCGCGTGCCCGGCTGGAACTGGATCTCGCCGGCCAAGCCGGTTTCCACGCCGACCGTCATGGTGCCGCCCCGCAGGATGTAGAGGCTGTCGGCCGAGAACGTACGCGTTCCCGTGATCGTGAGCGGGCCGGCGATGATCACCGTGTCGCCCGCGCCGATCACCGACTCCTGCGGGATGATCTCGCCCACGACGTTCTGGTTCTGCCCCACCGCCTCGAGGCGGATCGGCAGCACGTCGAGCACGTTCACCGTGCGGTCCCCACGACCGCACACGTCGATGCCCGGAGGGCAGGGATCGCCGGGGCCGCCCAGGCCCGGCGCGTTCTCCGGACGTACGTTGACCGCCACGCAGTCGCGGTTCGGGCTGCCCGTGCCGATGATGCACTCGAAGCCCGGGTTGCCGACGACCGTGTTCGCCGCGTACAGCGCGTCGAGCACGTTCACGAGGTTGTCCTGCGTCGCGTCGCCGTAGCGGTTGGACGCGCCCGGCAACTGCGCCGGACGGCTTCCACCGATCGTGGGATCGAGGCGCAGGGCCATCTCGTCGATGGACCAGGCGCGCGCATCCGCCGCGGACGGCAGGTCGGCGGCCGCGACCACCTCCCCGTCGAAGCGCGTCTTGATGGAGCGCTCGCGCAGGTCGTACGCGTACTCGCCCTGGAAGCGGAGCGACGGCGCGTAGCTGCCGCGGAGCACCTCGAAGCCGAGCAGGGCCGCCCGGTCGAGGCCCGTGTGATCGACCGCCGCCAGGCGCAGCACGCCGGCCTCGGCCTGGGTGGTGTTCAGCACGGAGAGGGCCGTGCCCTCCTGGAGCTGCCCGACGTAGCGCAGCGCCGTGGGGTCGAACTGGATGTAGCCCTGGAGCGCAGCGATGTCACCCTCGGTGACCCGCAGGCTCAGGGTGACGCGTGAGCCCGACTCGGCCACGAAGCTCGAGGTCTCGAACCGGACCTTGGCTTCGTCGGAGCTGAAGTCGGTGGGGAGCAACGGATCGGAGGTCTCCTGGTCCTGACACGCGCTCACCGCCAGAACCGCGGCGAGAGCGAGCGCTCCGGACCGGACCCGACCGCGCTTTGCAAAGAATCGCATGGTCTAGTGGTCTCCTGGTGGACCCTCCGCTCGGGCGGGTGGGACCGAATCCCACCCGCCCCTCGCGGATCGGCCCGCCCGTTAGTTGATGGTCAGAGCCGGGATGTTGAACGTCAGCGACAGGTTGCTGCCGCCGAAGTCGGTGGCCACGTCGATGGTGATCGTGGGCTGGAGGCTGCCCGCCGCCGTCAGGTTGAACGGGATGGCCGCCAGACCGACCGGGCCCGACCCAGGCGCCGCGGCGATCGAGAAGTTCAGGAAGTTCACCGGGTTCCCGGCGGCTCCCGTGTACTGATCGACCACGTCCGATCCACCGACGTTGGCGCAAGCGCCGGCGCCGGCGGAGACCGTGTTCAGGTCGGCACCCGCGGCCGCACCGGCCAGGGCACCGTTGTAGTTCACGGACGCCTGGAAGGCCTGCAGCGTGCTCTCGGTGGTGCAGAGCTGCAGCGTGGCCGTCGATCCCACCGAAGCGGACGTGATGACGTTTCCGCTGGCGTTCACCCAGACGCCGATGGCGTTGGCGGCCGCGGCCACCGTCACCGTCTGCGACTGCGTCCCGATCGCCCCGCCGTTGTCGGTCACGGTCAGGGTCACCGTGTAGGTGCCCGGGCCGGCGTAGCTGTGCGACACCGTGGCGCCCGAGCCCGTGTTGCCGTCACCGAAGTCCCACGCGTAGGACGCGATGGTGCCGTCCGCATCCGTGGAGCCCGTGCCGTCGAAGGCGCAGGTGGTGCCGGTGCAGGAGAAGGTGTAGCTGGCCACCGGCGGGATGTTCGCCGGGACGTTCACCGTGACCGCCGAGGACGCCGTGGCAGTACCGCCGCGGTTGTCGGTCACCGTCAGCGTGGCCGTGTAGCTGCCGGCCGTCGCATAGACGTGGCTGGGCGTCGCGCCGCTGCCGGTGCTGCCGTCACCGAAGTCCCAGTCGTACTGGACGATCGTGCCATCCGGGTCGTTCGAGCCGGTGCCGTCGAAGGCGATCGGCTGACCCGCGTCACCCGTGTAGGGGCCGCCGGCGCTCGCGACCGGCAGCGCATTCGGCGTGGAGTCGAGCAGGTCGGCCGCCACGATCATGCGCGCCCGGAACTGCGACACCGTCGCCTCGGCATCGAAGCCGATGGTCTGGAAGGCCGTGGTGGATCCACCCACGACCGGCACGCCGAACTCCTCGTAGCGATAGCAGTCGTTGTCCGTCGGACCGCAGGCGGAGTCATTGAAGAAGTTGAAGGGCGCGCCATCGAAGTCGACGCTGGGCGCCACGTTGCCCTGGTTGGGCAGCTCCACGATCACGCCGGTGCCGTCACCCTGACCGCCGGTCACGCCACCGGTGGTGGTCGTCACGATGGTCTCGAACGGGAACAGCAGCGCGCCCGAGGTCGAGGGCGGCGGCGTGGGGAAGGTCGGCTGGATCAGATCCACGGCCGACAGCTTGTTGCGGATGGCCACGTCGAACGTGACACGGATCAGACCGGGCGAGAACTGACCGACCGGCGAGAAGTTCAGCGAAGCAGGATCCGCCAGGACGTCCACGACGTCACCGGCAAGGATGGAGAACTCGGGGTGATCGGGGGCCAGCCCGAAGAAGTCGGCGATGATCTGCGGATCATAGCCGCGCGCGGGCGGGGTGATCTTGACGGTCCCTTCGATCTTGTTGATGTCCGCGATCCACGCAGCAGAGACGATCTCGGGGTTTTCCGGCGGCGCCGGGGGCAGCAAGGGCCCCACGACGGGCTCGCTGTCGGAGCAGGCAGCGGCCGCGATCAGCATGAAGCTGCTGACCCACAGGCCGGCCTGGCGACGACGAGCGGAGAAGGACGTTCGCTCCATCGGGTGTCACTCCTACGAGTGTGAGGTGGGTAGTACTTCCGGACTTGACTCGAACAAGCCTCCCCCGACCGCGCGGATCGGTCCGTCGATCGCGTATTCGGTGAAGGCCCGGCAGTCCGAGCTCGAACACCGCACTGCCAGGCACCCCGGCCGGACCTCCGACCAGTCGCGCAGCGCCCGATACGTGGGCACCGCGCGGAAGGGCACCACCTGCAGGCGGGTTCCACAGATCCGGCCCGAATAGCGACTTTCGCCCCCCAGGCCCCGGGGATGGGGCGCACGGCAGATCAGGACGGTCCCGTCGACCCCCTGCATGAGGCCATTCGCCCCCCTGCGCGTCACGCTGTCCAGATCTCCCATCCCGCTGTTCGTCCTCCGCATGAAAAAAGGGCCCACGGTTCGCGCTGCCTTGCGGCAGCGCGTCGTGGACCCTCAGGGTCGCTCCCGCTCGGGAGCCGGCGGCTGTGGAACCGGGTCGAGCCCGGGTGCTTCGTTGTCCGAGTGGGCGAAAGATGCTCGCCCGACCTCGGCGTCAACAGGCAGAACGCGAAACGATTGTGTATAGGCTTGGTCGCGGCGGGTGCGGCGCTAGGTGTTTCCACGAAACGACTTCTGCCGAAGCCCCCCGAACCCCCACCGTCAGTTGACGGTGAGGGTCGGAATGGAGACGACCGGCGTGATGTTGGCGCCCCCGAACGCGGTGTAGACGTCGACCGTCAGCGTGGGTGTGTACGACCCCGCGGCGTTCAGTGTGAGGTCGAAGGCTCCGAGCCCCTGCGCGCCCGCTCCGGCAGCGGCCGCGATGGAGAAGCTGAGGAACGAGTTGTCTCCCGGGGCCGGGGAGTTCTGCGCTCCCGTGTACTGATCCATGACGTCCGCCGTGCCCACGCAGGCGCCCTTGCCGGCGGTCACGCTGTTGAGGTCCCCATGGGGTCCCTGGCTGACCGTCGCTCCGAAGTGGAGGACGCCCTGGAACGCCTGCACCGACGAATCCGTGGAGCAGATCTGCAGCTTCACGGTCTGACCGACCGAAGCGCTCGTGATGACGGCGCCGCTCGTGTTGGTCCAGACGCCGACCAGGTTTCCGCTGGGCCCGGCCGGCGCCACCGTCACGGACTTTGTGGACGCAGCGGTCGCTCCTCCGTTGTCGGTCACGGTCAGGGTCACCGTGTAGGTTCCGGCACCCGCGTAGGTGTGGGAGGCGTTCGCGCCCGTCCCGGACCCGCCGTCGCCGAAGTTCCAGGCCCAGGAGGCGATGGTGCCATCCGGGTCCGAGGAGGCCGACCCGTCAAAGGTGCACGCCAGGGCGGTGCAGGTGTTCGTGAAGGACGCCGTCGGCGCCTGGTTGCCACCACCACCGGCCGTGATGGTCACGGTGGCCTGATCGGTGGCGCGCGCGCCGTCGTTGTCGGTCACGGCCAGGATCACCGTGTACGTCCCGGGTGCCGTGTAGCTGTGGGACGGCTGGGGCCCGGTGCCGGCGGCGCCGTCGCCGAAATTCCAGGCGTAGCTCACGATCGAGCCGTCCGGATCCACGCTTCCGGCCGAGCTGAACGTGACCGGGTTCCCCACGGTCCCGGTGTACGGCCCGTTGGCCTCGGCGGCGGGCAGCTGGTTGCCGGGGACGAAGGTGTCCTCCTCCACCGCCAGGGTGCCTTCTAGGACGGGCAGGGCATTCAGGTTGAGCGGCTGTCCCTGCGGGTTCTGCAGGACCACGCCGGCCGTCTGTGTGGTGGTGGAATCACCGTCGAGGCCGATCACCGTGAACCAGGCGGTGGCGATCAACGCTTCGAGCGTGTCCGGCAGCGGAGCCGTGCTCCGGCCCAGGATCTGGAGCCGGTTGGGCAGGCCCGGTGTCACGTTGAGGAAGGCGTCGAAGCGCGCGCCCGCCTGTACGCTGTCGAAGCGCACCACGAACGGGTTGAAGAAGATCTCACCCTGCGCCTGGACGATCGGCACACCGGGTCGGGTCGTGACCTTCAGGGCCACCCGGTCCCCGGGCCGCGCCGAGCCGGGCGGGCCCTCCAGCGGCGCATACGCGGCCGCGGTCGTCGTGGGCGTCGGCGGGAGCATCCAGGTGTTCTTCCACGCGAACGCGGCCGGGATGTCCACCGTCACCTGGGCGTTCGCCGAAGCCGTGGCCCCGAGGTTGTCGGTCACGGTCAGCTTCGCCGTGTAGGTGCCGGCCCGCTCGTAGACGTGCTGCGGCGCCGGCCCGGCTCCCGTGCGCCCATCTCCGAAGTCCCAGTCGAAGCGGACGATCGCCCCATCCGGGTCGTTGGAACCGGCGGCGCTGAAGGACAGCGTCTGGCCCACCCGGCCCGTGTAGGGGCCGTTGGCGCGCGCGAGCGGCGGCTGGGTGTTGAGGATCGTCACGCCGACCGTGGCCGACGCAGTGGCTCCCTTGTCGTCGCGCACGGTCAGGGTGGCCGTGTAGGTGCCGGGAGCGGTGTAGGCATGACCGGGGTTCACACCCGCCCCGGTGGTCCCGTCCCCGAACTGCCAGTCGTACGAAGCGATGGTGCCATCCGGATCACGGGATCCCGACCCGTCGAAGATCACGAGGTTGTTCGGCGTGCCGACGTAGGGCCCACCCGGTGCCGCGATCGGCGCCTGGTTGCTGCCGCCGCCACAGGTGGTGCCGGTCACCGCCACCGTGTCTTCGACGATCGGCTTCCCGGTCAGCGCGATGGGCTGGAACTTTGCGTTGAACAGCTTCAACCCCGTGGTGGTGGTGCGCGCCGTGGAGGGCGGGCAACCGATCACCGTGAAGTACAGGTCGGCCAGCGCCGTTTCGACCGTAGGCGCGGCGGGGGTCTTCGTGCTCCCCACCAGCTTGACCTGCCCGGCGCCTTGGGGCGTGGGCGTGAAGACGGAGCTGAGGAACGTGCGCTTCACCGCCGAGTCGTACTGCAGGACCGCGGCGTCCCATCCGACCACGGACTCGAAGCTGCGCAGCGAATCGCCCGGTGCCGTCGAGACCGTGAGCTTGACCACGCTTCCGTTCGCCGCGGAGCCGGGTGTCCACACGCTGCGCCACGCCACCGGGGATCCGCCGCCGGAGCCGATGGTGACCGACGCGGTATCCACGGAGGTCGCCCCGGTGGTATCCCGGACCGTGAGGATGGCCTCGTACGCGCCGGCCGACGCGTAGGCATGCTTGACGGTGGCTCCGGACGAATCCGCCGGAGATCCGTCGCCGAACAGCCAGATGTACTTCTCGATCCCGCCCGTGGACCCCGAGCCGTTGAGCGTCACGGTGTCCCCGGGCGCGGCGGTATACGGACCGCCGGCGTTGGCCTGCAGCCCGGCAGGCGGGGCCTGTCCCAGGGTGAGAGTCGGGATGTCGACGCCCAGGGGAACACTGTCCCCGCCGAAGTCGGTCGCGACCTCGATGGTGAAGGCGGGCGTCACCGTGCCAAGCTGGTTCGTCTGGAACGTGATGCGCGCGATGCCCTGGGGCCCGCTCCCCGCGGCGGAAGCGATGGAGAAGCTGAGGAGGGGAATCTCTCCGGCGACCGTCGTGTTGCCGGTGAACTCCGTCAGCACGTCGCTGGTTCCGAGGTTGAGGTCCTTCGCCGAATCGGCGGTCAAGAGCGCCTGGGGATACCGCAGGATCCCCTGGAAGGCTTGCAGGCTGCCCGTGGGAAGCTCGACCGATAGCTCCAGCGCGACCCGGTTGCCGGGCAGGATGGCGGTGACTGGCGTGCCGCTCACGGCGTCCTTCCACACCCCCGCGAGAGCCGGTCCCCCCGACCCGGGTGTGCGGATGTTCACGGTGGCCGAATCGACCGCCGTCAGGCCTCCGTCGTCCGTCACGGCGAGCGTGAGCGTGTAGACGCCGACGGAGTCGTACACATGGTGGACCTCGGCCCCCGTCGAATCGACCGGCGACCCGTCCCCGAAGTCCCAGAGGTACGTGACGATCGTTCCGTCGTCCGTGGTGCCGGTCCCGCTGATCGCGAGCGTGTCCCCCGGCGCGCCCGTGTAGGGGCCGCCCGCGTCGGGCACGGGAGGCTGGTTGCCGCCGCCGACCGCAACCTCGAGCGCGGGGATGCTGGGCGAGAAGTCGATCGCCGCACCGCCGTCCTTGTCCGTGGCCACGGCCACCGTGAAGGAGGGGGTCGTGGTGCCCACCTGACCGGTGGTGAACGTGATCCGCGCCAGGCCCAGGTCACCCGTCGACAGCTGCGAGCTGATCGACAGGTTGGTGAACGTGACCTGGCCCACGACCCCGGTCGCGTTCCCCGTCAACTCGCTCATCTGATCCGTGGAGCCGCTGCTGAAGTCCGCGACCGCAGTGGCCGTCAGGAAGTCCGGGTTGTAGAAGAGCGTGCCCTCGAACGCGCGCAAGCTGTCGGCGCCCATCCTGGCGGTCAGCTCGAGGAACACGGTCGCGCCGGGTGCCGCGGAGGTGATGGTGGCCCCGGCGGCGTTGGTCCAGCGGCCCACGAGCGGCTTGCCCGATCCGGATCCCAGCCGGCGACAGTTGACCAGGAAGCTCGCCGTATCCGTTGCCAATGCCGTGACTGAGATGCCCGCCACCGAGCTCGGCGTGGCCGTACACACGCCGGTCGGTACGTTCAGGAGGTCGATGTCGTAGTCCCCCGGCATCAGGTTCTTGAAGGACACTTCGCCGCCTGGAGCGCGCAGCGCCGAGACGGTGGAGGAGTCCTGCACCACCACAGTGTCTCCGGTAGGGATTCCCGTGAGGCGCACGCGGTAGGGGCTGGGCAGCGTATCCCCTTCGGTCACGACCCGAACGAGGATCTGCCCGCGGGTCGGGTCCTGGCAATCGACGTGGAACGTGATCTTGCTCAGCGTCTCGGTACCGACGTCCGTGACCGTGACCGACTGCGTAGGACCGCCGCGGACATCGCACCCGGTGGCGACGTCCTCGATCGACACCGTGTAGCTCCCCGCCGGCAGCGGGCTGAAGCGCCGGGTCGCGTTGACCGCGAAGACCTCGGACCGGTCGGCGGCTCCCTGCACACGGATGACGTAGCCGTTCGCGTCGCCCCCGGCCGGCGCCAGGGTCTCCGTGGTCACTTCGATCCCGGGCGCGGGCGCGGTCTGCGCACCCGCCACTGCCGACGGCGCCGACACGCGTCCTAGCTGCAACTCCGTGCGGATCCGGTAGCCGTAGAAGGTCTCCGGGTCCAGATCGGTGTCGAGGTAATCGGAGGGCTTGGTTTGGCTGGTGCGACTGACGGCTACGTCGGCGACCTTGATGAATTCGCCCTGCAGGTTGGCCCGACGCTCGATCTGATACGCAACCACGTCGCCACGGCTCAATGGCTCCCAGCGGACCCGCATGGCCGTGGGGCCGACCGGCTCGGCGCTCACGCCTGTCGGGGGCTCGGCCCCTTCCTCCTCCAGGGGGCTGGCCTGGTCGCAGGCCACTCCTCCCCAACCGAGAATGGCGCCGAACGCGAGCACACGAGCGAGCCGGGCTTCAATACGCATACGAGACACCCAGGGAGAATGAGACACCGAGCGGCGCGTACCCGACCGTGACGGGCCCCAACTGGGCCGTGTCCTGGTACTCGCGCACCACCGCGTTCGTGAGGTTCTTGGCCGAGAGCGAGATCTTCACGCTCTCGCCGAAACGCTGCGAGACCTTGGCATCCAGGGTCGAGCGGCCCTGCTCGATGACGTCGGGCACGCGGATCCCCGTGTTTCCCGCGGCCACGCCGTAGCGGCGCACGCGGTCATCGAAGTAGTTGTAGAGGAGCGAGGCGTTGGTGCCGGTGTCCGCGTTGTCGTACCCGAGGGACGCGTTGACCAGGAACCGCGACTGATCCTGCAGCGGCAGGCTCGCAAAGGGGATCAGGACTCCGTCACCCTTCACGTCTCCATCCACGAACGTGAAGTTCACCGTGGCGGTGAACGGCTCCAGGGACTCGGCCAGGATACCGAGGTTCTTCCTCACCTCGAGCTCGACGCCCAGGTTCGTGGCCGATTCCGCATTCAGCGGACGGCCCACGCAGGTGAAGCTCTCGTTGATCACGAGCTGGATGATCGGGTCGCTGAACCACTTACCGAACCCGCTCACGGACACGAGTTCGCCCGGCGACGGATACCACTCCCAGCGGAGATCGGCGTTGTTGATCACGGCCCGGCCGAGACTGGGATCGCCCGTGATCACGCACTCCCCCACCACGGGCGAGTACTGGGAATCCGACACCTCGCGCGGATCGGGGCGTGATACGGTCCGGTAGCCAGCGGCTCGCAGATTCATCCGGTCCGTCAGCTCGAACGTCAGGTTGGTCGACCACAGGAGGTCGGCCTGGTCGCGAACGGTCGGCTCGAAGGCGGGCGATTCCCTGCCCCCCGCGAAGACGTTCAGCTTCCAGATCTCGGTCCGCAGTCCGCCGACGATGCGCAGGCGTTCGAAAGGCCGGAGGTCGAGCATCAGATACGCCGCGTATAGATCGTCGTCGGCGTCGTAGGGGAGTCCCTGATCGTTGATGTTGCCGAGCACTACGTTCCGACCCGCATTCTCCGGCGCCAGCAGGGCCTCGGGTGGGAGCTTCAATGCGTTGAGGCCGTCCTGGGGCACGAGAGCCGGCCGCAGGTCGTACTTCTCCGCGTCGAACTCGCGGCTCTTGAGGCGACCCAGGCCGCCGAACTTGATCAGCGCATCGGACTCCCGTCGCAGCGACACCGGGATCGACCAGTCCAGCTGGGCGCTGTATGCCCGATCGTCCAGGAACCGGAACCAGAACGCGTTCGCAACCGAGCGTTGGATCGCATACTCGGTGCCTTCGCGGACGTAGTTGAGCGACCGGTTCTCGGGCTCATCCCGATCCGCGCGGGAGTAGGACAGCTTCCAGTCGATGGACGAGTCCCCGAGCCAGCTCAGGAAGTGCTGCCCACCCAGCTGGCTCTGTGCGAACGTGCGCTCTACGTAGCGCACCTGGTAGCGGCGCACCTCGGGGTCGAGCTGGGCCTGGAACTCCGGGTCGAAGGCCTCGGCAAAGGTGCTGAACTCCTCCGCCTCGCGGGTGACGAGGTTCTTGAGCGTGAAGGTGTTGGTGGCCCCCAGTCGCAGCGCCAGGTTGCCCACGGCCCCCCAATTCACCGTCGTCGTGGCGGGCCGGCTCACGTTCCCCGTGGCGGCCGTCCCTTGGTCGGGATCGATCACGAACAGGAACAGGTCGTCGGGGGTGTAGGACGTGGAGTAGCCGTAGTCCAGCGAGAAGACGTAACCCAGCGCCCGCTCGAACTCGCCGAGCTGATTCCCATAGTTGACACCGAAGCCCATGTTGGGGAGGACTCGGGTGTTGCTCGGGATCCACCGGTTCCGGATGCCTTCCAGGAACAGTTCACCGTCGGTGACGTCCGGACGCTGACGTCCGACCCCGTCCAGGCCCAGGAAGTCCGTGCCGCTCCGTCCCAACACGGGAAGGGTCTTGAAGGTGGCTAGACTGTTGTACCCGAACGACGTCTCCAGCTCGAGGACCCTTTCCTCGGGGAACTCCTTGGTCTTGATCTCCACCGCACCGCCCGCGAAGTCCCCCGGCTTGTCCGGTGTGGCGGTCTTGGAGGTCACCACGGACTCGAGCAGGGAGGCCGCGAAAAGATCCATCGGCACGATCTTCTTCGCAGGCTCCGGGCTCGCCAACTCCGCACCGTTGAGCAGCGTGGTCGAGTAGCGCTCGCCGAGACCGCGAACCACGACGAACTTGTCATCCACGACGGACACGCCCGTGACGCGCGCCACGGCGTCGCCGGCGTCCGAGTCAGGTGAACGGCTGATCTGCTCCGCGCTCACTCCGTCACTGACCGCCGGCGCAGCCTGCTGCATGGCCAGCAGCGATGCCTCCGAGGACCTGCGGGTTGTGCGCTCCACTTCGACGGTGAGGCCCTCCACCGCGATGGCTTGAGTGGTCATGGCGAAGTTGGTGATCGCCGTCCCCCCCGCTTCCACAACCACTCCCTCACGCCGCGCCGTGGCGTACCCGAGCAACTCGATCTCCACCGTGTAGGAGCCCGCCGGGATCTCCGGGGTCCGGAACCGCCCGTTCACGTCCGTGAGCGTTCCCGTGCCCGCCTCCACCACGCGCACGGTCGCGGTGGGCAGCGGACGTCCGGAGTCCTGGTCGACGACCTGGCCAGCGATGCGGCCACTCTGCTGTGCAGTGAGGGCGCCACCCCAGGCGGCGGTGACAGTCAGGAGCAGAAGGATCGTGCGGAGCAGCCCACCGGCGATCATGTGCGGGCACGCGTCGTTCATAGGACTCCTTCGGACGAAGACCGGGCTGACGGCCGGTCGCAGCCGGTGACCCGGTGCGGGGGCATGAACCTCCCGTGCGGTCCCGACCGGAACAAGGCAGGGTGCAGTAACGTCTGCGTAAACGTTCAGGGACTGCGATTGCCGAGTCGCGGATGCACCACGAGAGTTGCGTGCTCGCCCGTGTTCCTCTTCCCGCTTCGAGCATGCGAAGACTGTTTCCGCTCGCTCTCGCGTCCCTGATCGCAACGTCTGCGTGCTCCGCCGCGGGCGGGCCGCGCCCGGATCCCGAGCGGCTACGCGGCGTGCTGGCCCGGTTGCACGAGGACGTGCGCACAAACCGCGATCGTGCCCGCGCGGCAGCGGATACGGTTTCCGCGCAACAGGCGGTGGCCGCGCACCTGATCGACTGGTTCGAAGAAGAGACGCTCGCCAGCAGCACCCGCATGCTCGAGGAGCTGGTGTTCCTCGGCCGGGGGTCTTCCTATCCACCGTACCGGATCGGCTACGACGCGCTCGTCCTCTCCGGTGACGTCGGGCAGATCCCCGACGGCGAGCTGCGCGGCCGCCTGGCCGGCTTCTACGCAGAGGCGAGTCGGCTGGCCGAGGCAGGCCCCCAGACCACGCATCACCTGGTGGAGCGCCTGGACGCCGTCGCGCCCACCGGCTTCTGGTACCAGATCTTTCGTCTGGAACCGCACCGCACGGTGCCGTCCGACTTCCGCAAGTCGTTGCAGGTCCTGGACGAAGCCGGTCTCGAGCGCAGTCTGCGCGTGGCCATCCGCGATCTGGAGCGGTACCGCGCTGCGCTTCTCGCTCATGCCGCGCAGGCGGACACGCTGGTGACGCTCCTGGAGGCGGCGCGGCCGACGCAGTGATGCGACTGTGCGCGTGCCTCGTTACCCTGGTTCTCGCCGCTCTGACAGGGTGCTCGGCTTCCAGCGGCGGAGGCGGGCCCGGAGCCGGCGAGTTGGCGGATACGGCGTCCCTCTCCTCCACCGAGCACTACGACACCGATCTGGGATCTCCGAGCGCCCTCCACGTAGACGGGCGCGGGATCGTCTGGGTCGGCACCCACGATGGCCGCGTGCTGCGCCTGGAGTCTTCCGAAGCACCAGCGGTCGTGGCGTGGCAGGGCGATACACCTGCATCCCGTATCGTAGGCCTCGCCACGCAGGGGGAGCAGCTCTTCGTGCGCGACACCGCAGCGGTGGTGGCGCTGGATCCGTCGGGTCGCGCGCTCTGGCGGGCGGCCGTGCCGGCCGCGCCCTCCGTCTATGGTCGCGACGCGCTCGTGGCCACACCGGGCGGCGCGCTCGTGGCCACGGTGCAGCTCGACCACCCGCCGTTCTCACGCGCCGCCGTACGGATCGACAACGGTGACGTCGTTGATACCATCGCCGTGGAAACGTCCGGCGTCGCGTGCATGGAGCCCCGACCCTCCCGCTTCGGCTCGGGTCGCTTCGTCGACCTGCGCGTGCGCTACGTGCCGATGGTGCACCTCTCCGTGGGCGACGACGGCAGCGTGCTTACGGGATGTACGGCGTCGTACTCCATCCACCGTCGGCTGCCCTCCGGGCCGGATGTGGAAATCGAGCGGCGCTTCCGACCCGTCGCCACGGCCCCGGACGAGCGCGACTCGTTCGTGAAGACGTGGACGGCGCAGATGAACAACTCGGGACGCGCCGACCTGCCGTGGGTGTGGGAGGGAGCGGAGCTGCCCCTCCTGAAGCCTGCCTTCCAGCGCCTGCTCGGGGATGCCACGGGCCGCACGTGGGTGTGGCCGTCGCAGCCGAGCGTCCCGCTGGAGAGCCCACCCACATGGCACCTGGCGGGGCTACCCGCCATCCTCTGGACGGAGCCGCGGACGGGCGCGTTCGACGTATGGGACGAGGACGGCGTGCTTCTCGGACACGTGCGGCTGCCGTCCAACGTCCCGTTCTCGCCCTTCGGAGAGTTGCCCGAGCCGTTCCTGCGTGGCGACACCGTCTGGGCGTTCACGGCGGACTCCACCGGGTGGACCGGCGTCGGACGCTTCGAGATCCGCTGGCCCTGAGACGGTGTGACCGGCCACGGCCCACGCGCACACGAGGCCGGCCACACCCTCGCCGACGTCAGTTCGAACAGTCGAGCGTCACGCCCGTCGTGCGGATCTCACGCGGTGCCAGTGGCAACAGGATGAGCAGACCGGGGTCCGTGCATTCCGCCGGAAGGTTGCCCAACGTCACGAAGGCACCCTGCGCGGCGGTGTAGCTGCGGTACACCCCGTCCAGGCCCGTCACACCGAAGGCCGGCCCCGACAGCGTGACACCGGGCATCGGTCCCAGTTGTGGTGACTCCACCAGGTACCGCAGGTAGGCGCGCTCCGGGCTGAGCGGCACCTGCGGCAGCGGCACCACCGGGGCCGGCTCCACCCACGCCACCTCGCCCAGACTGCTGGAGGGAGGCTGCACGGCGCCACAATACGCCGCCGGCTCGAAGAAGGGGTCGCCCGCCAGGGACGGGCACGCCACCTGCCACATGGGCGCCGTGGCGATGGGGCGCAGGTCGGGCACCGACGCCCAGGGTCCCCGCAGCACCACCTCCACCGAGTCGTAGTTGATCAGGATGCGATTGCCGCGCGCCAGGTCACGCAGGAACTGGCCCTCGGCGTCCGGCGAGAGGTAGGGCAACGTGGTGGCGGGATCGGCATCCAGGTCTCCGAGCCGGCCGAAGCCGGACACCAGCGACGTATCGAATCGGATCGTGCCCGCCTCGAGCTGCGCCCACGTCTCCACCCCATCGATGTCCAGCACGAAGGTCCCCGAATCCGGCTGCGCGTGGACGAGCGCGCCCACGACGGTCATCGCCGTCCCATCCGTGAGGCGGATGGCGGCCGAACCGGGCTGCGCTCCCACCGGCGCCGGTGCACCGACCAGGCTCACGTTGCGCAACGTCGGCCACGACCGCGGCGCGGCGTCTGGGTCGGAGGGCGAGTTGGCCCCCTGCACCGCCACGGCCGCCCCCCCGTCCGCCTGCACCACCAGGAACTGGACGGCGCCCGTCCAGCCGTACGACCAGTCCAGACCGGGACCCGCCGAGGCCGTGGTGCGGATCCGTTTCGCGCGGGCCGTGCCGCCGTCGAAGCCGATCCCACCGGCACCGCTGCGCGCCACGAACAGCTCGCTCAGCACCGTTCCCGTGCCGACGCCCCGGAGAGCGAGCGCCTCCAGGGTGCCTCCGCCCGCACCTTCCACACGCACCCAGCGCAGCACCCCGCTCGAGTCCGCGGGCTCGCACCCTCCGAACGCGCCGGAGGATGCCGACATCTCCGGACAGCCGCCGACACTGCGACCGGCCAGTGCCGGGCTGGAGCCCGCCCCCGAGTTCACCGGGGCGTTTCCGTTCAGCACCAGTCCCTCCCAGCACCCGGCGTTGAGCGCGCCCGTACAGGTGAAGGTGATGGGCTGTACCGGCGTCCCCTCCGCGTGGAGGCGTCCGTTCCGCGTCACCACCAGGGCCGCTCCCGCACCCGCCTCGATCCGGGTGCCGGCGGTCACCACCAGCTCGCCGGCCGCGCCCGCTTCGTCTCCCACCTGCACCACGCCCTGCAGCGTGTACACGGTATCCGGGGAGAGCGTGCGCACGCCCGTCAGGGTGCCGGACAGCGCCGCGGCGCCGACCGGTGCGGGTCGGGGGATGGGATCTCCCACCACCACCTGGTTCTGGCCCAGCGACTCCTGCGCGATCGCGAGCGCGTCCAGCACGTTGAGCACGCGACGCAGACCTCCGCAGACCTCGAGCCCGGGGGGGCAGGCGTCACCCGGCTCGCCCAGCCCCGGCAGGTTGGCCGGGCGCACGTTGCCTGCCACCACAGCGTCCCGGTTCGGCGCATCCGAGGCCAGCACCATCTCCTGGTTGCCCACCACCATGTTCACGATGTGCGAGACGTCGAGCACGTTGATGGTCCCGCTGACGAACGCATCGCCCCAGATCTGCCCGGCACCCGGGACCCGGCCGGGCCCCGACGCCACCACGGCGGCGATGTCCGGATCCAGCCATTCGGCCCACTCCAACCAATCGAGCCGGCGCGGCTCGGCCGCACTCGCCACGGCGGCGTCCACGGCGACCCGTTCGGACCACCGCAACCGCATCGGCTCCGCGTCCAGGGATCCCGCAACCTCGGCCTCGAAGCGCAGCGAGGCCGGAACGCCCGGACGCGCCGACTCGAACACCAGCAGCGCCATGCGGCCCGGAAAGCCGTTCGGCGCCACGGCCGCGATCCGCAGGCGACCCGCGTCGGCACCGTCCTCGTTCACCATCGCCAGCACGCCCGCCTCGGGGATCTGTCCCCGGTAGCGGGCCTCACGCACGTCCCACCGCAGCCAACCCTGCACGGCTCCCAGCCCGTCCTCCACGTTCAGGGCGAGCGTGAAACGCTCTCCCGGCCCGCTGCTCGCACGATCCACGACGGCGTATCCCGCAACGTCCCCCCGGTCGCTCTCGGCTCCGGCCGGAAGCGCCACGGGGCCGCGATCCACGCAGCCCGCCATCGTCAGACCCGCGAGCAGGAGCCCCCAACGCGGCCGTTGCGGCCGCGCTCGTTCCCCGACCCGCTCCATGCACCTTCCTCCTTCTCGGTGTCCTCCTGGTCGGCGCCCCGCGAGAGCGCGGGGTCCGCGGTGGAGTCTGTCCGTCGGCGCCGGGGAGCCGGTAGGCCGATCAGGTATCGAACGGGTAGAGAACTGGTGTCGGGCGGACCGGGGCGCGGGATGCGCGCGGCCGCGCCTCCCCGCATGTTCCGCGGGTCCCTCGACCGGAGGAGTCCCGTGGTCCACCCGCCCCACCGCGTCCGCGCCTTGCTGGCGCTGGCGTCGCTGCTCGGTGCCTGCTCCTCGCCGCCGGAGGTGATCGACGGCGGTGAGCTGGACGTGCTCATCACGGACGCCCGCATCGTCGACGGCGCCGGAACGCCCTGGTTCCGCGGGGACGTCGGGATCCGCGGCGACCGAATCGTCGCGGTCGGCGCCCTCGGCGACGTCGAGGCCGAGCGCGTCATCGACGCGCGTGACCGCGTGCTGGCGCCCGGCTTCATCGACATGATGGGCCAGTCGAGCCTGGTGCTCGTGACGGATCCGCCGAGCGCGGAGAGCAAGCTGCGGCAGGGGATCACCACCTACCTGTCCGGCGAGGGCGGCTCGCCGGCACCCCAGCGCTCGGACGACCCCGGCACCGCCGATCTACCGAGCGGGATGGTGGGTTGGACCACGTTCGCCGAGTACTTCACGGCGCTCGAGGCCGAAGGCATCCCCCTCAACGTGGTGCACAACGTAGGGCTGACGCAGGTCCGGCGTGTGGTGCTCGGCGATGAAGACGTAGCGCCCACCGCCGAACAGCTGGACCAGATGAAGGCGCTGGTCCGGCAGGCCATGGAGGACGGCGCGGTGGGCGTCTCCACGTCGCTGATCTATCCGCCGGCCATCTACGCCTCCACCGAGGAGCTCGCCGCCTTGGCCGAGGTGGCCGGGCAGTACGGTGGCGTCTACTTCACGCACATGCGCAACGAGAGCTTCGCGGTGCTGGAGGCGATCCGCGAAGCGCTGACCATCGGATCCCGCGGCGGTGTTCCCGTCCACATCTACCACCTGAAGGCGGCGGGGCGGGCCAACTGGCCGCTCATGCGGCAGGCGCTGGCGCTCATCGATTCGGCTCGTGCCGCCGGTCAGGACGTCACGGCCGACGTGTACCCCTACGTGCGCAACGGCATCGGGCTGACGTCCTTCCTGCATCCCCGACACTACGCACGCGGCAGCGACGTCTTCCTGGCCACCCTGGACGACCCGACCGTGCGGGCCGAGCTCCGCCGCGAGGTGGAGCGCACGGCGGACTGGGAGAACTGGTACCGCCACGTGGGATCGGACTGGAACAACGTGCTGATCGTGGAGGCGCCGGACGGCATCGACCCCGCGGTGATCGGCGGTTCCGTGGCCGACGCGGCCCGGGTGCTGGGCACACCCGACGCGTGGAGCGCGTTCTTCGAGCTGGTGAAGACGGGCGGCGTGAGCGTCAACCCGCTCAGCATGGACGAGCAGCAGAAGTGGGATGCGCTGCGCGCCCCGTACATGATGATCGACACGGACGCCTCCCCCGTGAACCCGGCCAGCGAGCGGAGTGCCCATCCCCGCGCGTTCGGGACCTTCCCGCGCGTGATCGCCAAGTACGTGCGCGAGGACGGTGTGATCACCCTGGAGGACGCCGTGCGGCGCATGACGTCCCTGGCCGCCCGCCGGCTGCAGCTCTACGACCGCGGGCTGATCGCGCCCGGCATGGCGGCCGACCTGGTGCTGTTCGACCCGGAGCGCATCACCGACCGCGCGGACTTCACGGATCCCATGCGCTACGCCGAAGGGGTGGACTTCCTGATCGTGAACGGCGTGCCGGTGATCGACGACGGCCGCCTGACGGAGGCCCGGCCGGGTCGGTTGCTGCGGCGGGCGGAGCGGTAGCCGCGGGATCCCGATCGGGCCGGTGCAGGACGAGCCGCCCGCTCCCACCGGGAGAAGGCCCCGAGCGTGCGCGCCGCCGTCGCGGCGGCCGGGGGACGTCTCCGTCCCCCGGCTCCCTTCCTACTGCCGCGCCGCGTTGGCTTCGATGGCCTCGCGGACGAACTGCGCCAATCCCGGCTCGTGCTGATCGTACGTGGCCGTGAAGCGCGGGTCCTCCGTGTACATGGCACCCAGGCTGGCGTGCATCTTCGGCGAACAGTCGTAGAACCAGCGGCAGATGTGCTGCCGTGCCTCCTCGGCGGTGGCGAGCGCCGCCTCGTCCGTGGGCGCCGCGCCCGCTCGCTTCAACTCCACGAAGCGCGCCATGGTCTGGTCGCCTTCCTCCTTGATGCGCAGCCACTCCTGCTTGCCGTACCGCTTCGCGCGCCGGGTCGACTCCTTGTAGGCGTCCGTCTCGCCCCAGCGCTCCTCCACCTCCGCCTCGTACTGGGCGGGATCGAAGTCCCCGAACACCTCCAGCTTGTCCTTGGCGTCCATCTGGATCCCCCTGGTCTCCGCGTGCAACGCGGCGTCGACGGCTCCGATGAGCCGGTCCAGCCGCGCACGCTTCTCGTTCAACAGACGGCGGTGGTCCAGCAGGGCGCTCCGGCGCTCATAGGTCGGATCGCCCAGCACCGCGGCGATCTCGTCCAGGGCCATGCCCAGCTCCCGGTAGAACAGGAGCTCCTGCAGGCGGGAGACGTCGTCGTCACTGTAGAGCCGGTACCCGGCCGCGCTGCGGCCGCTCGGCTCCAGCAGGCCGATCTCGTCGTAGTGATGGAGCGTGCGGACGGTGATGCCCGCCATCTCCGCCACGGCCCCCACGGTGTAGCTCATGGTCCACCTCCGGGCAGGACGCTACACCCTCACGATACGTGAGGGTCAAGGGGGCGTCAGGCCCGGGCGTGACCGCGGCAGGAGTCCCGTGACGCCGGCTACCGCCAGCGCTCCTCCTTGACCTCGGCGAGCACCGACGACAGCTCGTTGAAGACCACCTCGTCGGGTCGACGGGGGAGCAGCGGGAAGTCGACCTCCGTCACCGGCCCCTTCACGAGGACGCGGAAGCGGGCCCAGCCCTCGTCGCCGAACCCGACCCGCACCGGCACGATCATCTGGAAGTCGTCGGGGACGTCCTCCTGCAGGATGCGGGCGCGGATCTGATAGCCCTCGGCCGTCTCCTCCCCCGTCCAGGAGAAGCGCCAGGTGGGGATCTCATTGCCGTAGACCCACTGGTCGAAGAACCAGGTCATGTCCACGCCCAGGTGCTGCTCAGACAGCCGCTTCAGGTCCTCCGTGCCGATCGGACCCCGCTGGCCGAGCTGATACAGATCCTGCATCACACCCTTGAAGATGCTCTCGTCCATGGTGTCCAGGTCGAGCATCAGGTTGCGCAGCATCTGGATGACCCAGGCGCCCTTCTCGTACACGACGATCTGGTAGTCCTCCTCCGTGCGGCTGGAGAACACGCGCGGGCCGAGCCCGATGGGTCCGGACTTGCCGCGTCGCTCCAGGATGCGGCGCTTGGCATCGTCAAGCCGGTCGAAGTACAGCTCGTTGTTCATCAGCACGCGCTGCATGTACCACAGGCCGCTGAACTCGGCGAGACCCTCCGACAGCCAGGTGTCCCGATACGTGCGGGGCCGCGCGGAGAGGCCCCACCACAGGTGGGCCACCTCGTGCGCGCGGAAGATCTCGTCGTGGCCCTTCGAGCCCGTCCACTGGAACGTCACCCAGGAGAGCTGCAGCATCTCCGGGAAGGCCTGTCCGTGGCTGTAGGGGATCTCGGTGACCAGGAGCGCGTCCACGGGCGCGGGACCGTAAGCCTCCGTGAAGAACGCGAGGCTGTTGACGATATCGGAGCCCACCTGCTGGGCGATATCCTGCTGCAGGAGCAGCCCTTCGAGGCGCTTGTGCGCCCGCTCCGCCACCTGGAGGCGCACCGCGGGAACGCGCCCGTTGTCGAACGGCGTCTCCGTGAACTCGCCCAGGTTGAACGAGGCGTGGGGGGAAGGCTTCGTGACCTCCCAGTGCGCGTAGACGACGTCCCCTTCCTGCCGGCGTTCGGTCTCGACCCCGGTCCCCGCGAACGTATAGCGGGCCGGATAGGTGAACTCGAGATCGAACGTGGCGTCCACGTCACCCGCCACCGGATACCAACCCGTCATGGAGCGGATGAACACCCACCCCTCGACCCGCCGGATGAGGTCCCCCCCGTAGAAGAACTCCACCTCGTGGCCCGACCCGCCCTCCACCGCGCCCGGGGTGCGGACCCAGAGCTGGTACGCGTCGTCGTCGCGCACGTGCGGCGTGCGCACACCGGCCCACCGGACCGAATCCACCTTCAGCTCACGGAACAGTCGGAAGGGGATCCACTGCTCACCTGCTCCGTTCACGATCACGAACGGGCGCGCGACGGCCTGGAAGTCCAGGTTGTCCTGGATGACCACGTCCACATCGTAGTGCAGGACCTCCGCGGCCGGCCGGTCGCGGTCCACCCAGGTCGGGTCACGCTCCCGCTCGATGTCGAAGCTGGCCACGACGTCGTACACCCGACCGCGGCGTGCCTTGCGACCGAGCGAGACGCTCTCGCCCAGCGAGGCGTCGTAGCGATAGTAGACGGGGTCGCCGTCCTCCAGCTCCATGTGCGCGTGGAAGAGCGCGGTGGAGTCTCCGTTCAGGAAGGTGCGCATCACCCCGATGTCGAAGCCCAGATCGTCGTCCTCCGCCTCCAGGTAGCGGACGGCGTCGCGCACGGCGTTCTCGGCGCCGTTGGGCACGGCGCTCGCGGCGAAGGTCAGCTGCCCCTCCAGCTCGGCGGCGGTTCCGTCTCCGAACAGGAGGACCACGGACTTGACGGCCAGATCCAGCGAGTCGGAGCGGAAGGCGCGGCGCAGCTGATCCCGCTCCACCGGGTGGCTGGCGCGGAACCCGAAACGCGCGCGCCCCGTGTACACGGCGCCTATGATGCGACCCTCCAGCCGCAGGAGGGCCAGACGCCCCGGACCGAGCGCCAGCCGCGCCGCCGGGCGCTCCAGCACCAGGGACCGCACGTCGGCCACGGCGCCGGGGTCGGGCTTCAACGAGCCGATGGCGGACCGGAGGGCCAGGTACTCGTTGGCGGGAGCCTGACCCACGAGACCGGCGGGAAGGGCGACCAGGAGGCCAGCCAGAGCCAACGCAGCGGCGGCCCGGCGTGGGTGCGGTGGAGACACGGGGGGATCTCGTGCGAGGGGAGCGAGGTGGGCGCAGCCCATCCGCAAGCAGGGAACATGCCCCGGCTGCGGTGCTGTGGAAACCCCGCTACGGTCACGGCTCCGGTACGGAGCCGCTGCCGCAGCGCCACAGATCGCTCAGCTTTCCCGCAGCACCTGTGTCAGCGCCGCCACGTCCTCGGCGTCGTTGTAGACGTGGGGTGAGATGCGCAGCGCGCTGCCCCGACGCGAGACGTACACGCCGGCGCGGGACAGGGTGGACGTCACTCCGTCCAGGTCCACCCCGGCGGGAGCACGCAGCCCGAAGAGGTGCTCGCCCCGCCAGGCCCTGTCCTCCACCGCCCAGCCACGCTCCTCCGCCACCGCGAGCAGCTCGCGCGTGAGCGAGGCGCAGTAGTCCTGGATGCGCTCGGGCGTCCACTCCAGGACCAGGTCGAGCGCCGCCGACAGCATCGGCACCAGGATGAAGTTGCTGCGCTCGCCCACATCGTAGCGGACGGCCCCGGGCGCGTAGTCGTCCACGTAGTCCACGAGGCCGGAGAAGTTCTCGCTGCCTTTGCGCGCGATCCACGTCTCCTCGAGCGGCTGTCCGCCGTCGAAGCGAGGCCCGTACCACGCCAGCCCGGTGGAGTAGGGCCCCATGAGCCACTTGTACCCGGCCGCGATCACCGCGTCGGGGCGGATGCGCTCCACATCGAAGGGCAGCGCACCGATGGACTGCGTGCCATCGAGGATGAACGCGGCGCCGACGTCGCGGGCGCGGGCACCGATGGCGTCGAGGTCGAAGCGGGTGCCGTCGGTCCAGTGCACGGTGCCCATGGCCACCACGGCGGTGTTCGCATCGATGGCGTCCAGCGAGCGGGCCGTCCACTCCGGCCCGCGCGGTCCCGTGGCCGCGGGCCGGACGACCCGGAGCTCCGCGCCGTGCCGCTGGCAGAGGGACCGCCAGCTGTAGACGTTGCCCGGGAACTGCTCATGCATGACCACCACGTTGCGGCCCGACCCCAGGTCCACGTTGCGCGCGCAGGTGGCGACGCCATACGAGACCGAGGGCAGGATGGCCACCCGCTCGGCGTCCGGCGCGTGGATCAGGCGCGCGAACCGCTGCCGGAGCCGGGTGGAGTCGCGGAAGAAGTCCTCGGGCCCGATCTCCGTGGGGACGGCCTTGCGCCCGATGGCATGCACGCCGGTCTCTTCCACGGAGCGGGCGAGCGGAGAGAGATAGGCGCAGTTGAGCCAGTGCACGTCTCGGGGCAGACGGAACTGGGCGCGCTGGCAGGACAGGGCGGCGGAAGCGGTCTCGGTGGTCATGGGAGGCGAAGTCATCAACCCTGCGCGGCTTGCGCCGGCACCGGGCTGCGCTTGCCCGACAGCATCATCGCCAGCAGGACGGTCCCACCGAACAGGTCCGTGAGGAGACCGGGGAAGATGAGCGCGAAGGCGGCCGCCCCGAGCACCAGGCGCTCCCACACCAGCAGCGGCCGGCGGCCGAAGCCCATGGTGGCCGCCGCCAGCGCCAGCACACCCGCGGTGGCCGTCACGGAGGTGTGCAGGATCTCCACCCAGCTCCCCAACAACAGCAGGGAAGGCGCATACACGAACATGAACGGCACGATGAAGCCGGCCACGGCCAGCAGCACGGCCGCGAACGCCGCCTTGGTGGGACTGGCTTCCGCGATGCCCGCGGCCGCGAAGGCGGCCAGCGAGACGGGCGGGGTGACGTTGGAGATGCAGCCGAAGTAGAAGATGAACATGTGCGCGGCGAGCAGGGGCACGCCCAGGTCGGTGAGCGCGGGCGCGCCCAACGCGGCCAGCACCACGTAGGCGGCCGTCGTGGGCAGGCCCATGCCCAGCACGATGGAGCCCGCCGCGGTGAGCAGGAGGGCGACCAACAGGTTGCCCTGCGAGACCTGGATGATCAGCTCCGACATGCGCAGCCCGATCCCGGTCAGCGACGCCACACCCACCACGACCCCGGCCGCGGCGCAGGCGGCCGCCACCTGCACGCCCCCGCGGGCGGCGCGCTCGAGCACGGAGGTGAGCTTCGCCTTGTCGAGGCGCGTCTCCTTCTTCAGCAACGTGAACAGCGCGGCCGAGGCGACCCCCCAGAAGGCCGCCCGCATGGGCGAGCGCCCCATGGCCAGCAGCGTCACCACCAGCCCGAGCGGGAGCAGCAGGTGCAGGCGGTTCAGGACCGGCTCGGTGTCGATCTCGCGGCCGGGCTCGATGCCCATGCGGCCGGCGCGGAAATGGATGGTGGCGAGCAACGCCACGTAGTAGAGCAACGCCGGGATGACGGCGGCCGCCGCGACCTGGGCGTAGGGGATGTTGGTCCACGTGGCCAGGATGAACGCGCCCGCGCCCATGATGGGCGGCATGAGCTGTCCGCCCGTGCTGGCTGCTGCTTCGATCCCGGCGGCGAAGAAGGGCTTGAACCCGGCGCGCTGCATCAGCGGGATGGTGAACGTTCCGGTCGTGACCACGTTGGCCACCGCGCTGCCGGACAGCGAGCCCATGAACGCGCTGGCCACCGCCGCCGTCTTGGCGGGCCCACCGCGGCTGCGTCCCGCGACGCGTTCGGCCAACGCGATCAGCAGCGCGCCGCCGCCGGCGACCTCGAGGACCGCGCCGAACAGCACGAAGAGGAAGACGAAGTCCGCCGAGACGCCCAGCGGGATGCCCCAGATGCCCTCGGTGGACAGGTACAGGTGCTCGACGAGACGACGCACGCCGTAGCCCCGGTGGGCCAGCACGCCGGGCAGCCAGGGACCCAGGAACGCGTAGGCCAGCGCGCCCAGCGCCACGACCACCAGGCCGGTCCCGGTGGTGCGGCGGGCCAGCTCCAGCACGGCGATGAGCGCGAGCGCGCCCATCACCAGGTCCACGGTCGTGGGATTGCCGGACCGGGCGACCAGCGTGTCCTGCTCGAAGACGATGTAGAGGCTGGTGACCGCGGCCACCACCGTGAGCACCAGCGAGATGGCGCGACGGACGGCGCTCGTCTCCGCGTTCTTCTGCCCGAAGCCCAGGAAGCCCAGCGCGGCCATGAAGGCCAGGTGGGAAGGACGCTGGATGAGGGCGGTGAAGGGGGAGATGCCGGCCGAGTAGAGATGGAACAGCGTGGCGGCCGCGGCGACCACCACCAGGAATGCCCTCATGCGCTATCTCACTGGAAGAACGCGAAGACCGAAGCAAAGAGCAGCGAGAATAGCAGGAGAGCGCTGAACGCGCTGCCCCAGCCGCGGCGGGGGTCGATGCGGGTGGCTCCGACCGCCAGGACGGCCATCCCCAGGAGGACGAAGAGGTCCAGACCCCGCAAGACGTTGAGCAGGTAGCCGGGCGACAGGACCCCGCTCAGGACCGACCCGACGGACAGCGTCATGCGGAAGTCCCCGGCCGCGATGCGGAGCGGCACGGTCACCAGGCCGCCCAGGGCCGGGATGAGCAGCGCGTGCGCCGTGGCGGCCAGGTACTGCTTGAAGGTGCCCTCGTCCCCGAACACGAAGGCGAAGGCCACCGTGGCCATCCCGGCGGTCAGGAACGTCCAGATGGCCCACACGATGGGGCTGAAGACGAGGCCCAGGGTCCGCGCGACCCCCGCGGCCGACGGGGGGATCTCGTTGCCGGTCTCCAGCGACATGGCCCGGAAGGACTCGCGGTAGACCTCCACGGGGATCAACCAACCCGCCAGGGCCACCAGCGCGGCGCCGAGCAGGAACGCCCCCAGCCAGCGGGGCTCCCGGGCCACCGCCTCCATCAGACGGCCCGGGGACAGGATCACGTCCACCACGCGTCGCCAGAGGGGCGGGAGGGGAGGCGGCGCCGCCGCCTCCCCGGTCGCGGGAGCGCTCCAGGTGTCCCCGTCCGTGCTCACGGCTCGGCGCGCCGCGTGTGGGAGCGTTGGGTCAACGACATGGTCATGTCGGGAGCGCCCGGCATGTCCACCACCATGGCGCCGGACAGCTCACCGCTGCTCCAGGACTCCTGCAGCAGGGCGGCCTGCGGGTCCCAGAGCAGCCAGCCGCTGGACGTCCCGGAGAGCGTCTGGGACATGGACATGCCCTGCATGGTCCCCTCGGCCACCATCTCCACGTCGGACTCCGTGGTGATGCGCAGCAGCCGGGTGCCGGCCACCGTGGTGTCGCCGGTGATCGCGTAGCGGGTCACGGTGGTGTTCGTGTTGCGGACCCCCTCCATGGTCTCGTCCACGGTCAGGGTGTCCACCCAGGAGTCGCCCACGCCGACGGACCGGTCGGGGAGGCGCAGGAAGAACTCGTGGGCCAGGGAGACGTTGCCCACCATCTGGGCCGCCTGACCCTCCACCTGGAAGCGCTCGTGGACGGAGGCCTCACCCCGCGGTCCCACCGTGAAGACCAGCGTGCCCTCCACGTCGGAGGTCCCGATCTGCGACGTGCCCCCCATGGGGTTGTCCATCGCGGCCTGGAGGGCCTCGTACCGAGCGGTAGCCCGGAAACCGGCGGGGTCCTCCGTGAAGCTGAGCCCCACCGTGGCGTCCGAGTGGCCGTTGATGGCGATGGTCCCCATCACACCGGTATCGACCTCCACCACCACGGTGTCGTTCTTGACGAAGGAAGCCTCCGCCGCGGGCGGCATCCGGATGGAGAGCGCGCCCCCGGGAGCCGGTGCGCCGGGGCCGGACGCGCCACCGCATGCGGCGAGGGTGGCGAGCAGAGCGAAAGAGGCGAAGCGAACTCTCATGAGGATCGGCTCCTGGAGAGGCGAGGTCGGGTTCCGGACGGGGCGCCGACCCTCAGGCGGGTCCGCGCCTTCCAGTCTACCCTACGGGCGCCCCCCCTGGAATCTTCGCCCACCGCGCCGGAACCCCTCGCCATGGTTGGACGTACCTGCCCCTGCGCATTATCGTGGGAATTCGACATGAACGCTCGTCCCGCGGGAGCGGTGGCTCCCGGCGGGCCACGCGCAGGGACCATCTGATGAGCTTCCGGACCAATCCCGATCGTATCCTCGCCAACATCGATCGCGGCCGTGAACGCGCCGCCGAGGCGCGTGAGGAGTTCCAGCGGCAGGCCTCGGGACGGGAGCTCGACTCCGAGGTCCCGGATCGGGACACCACGCCGGCCGAGCGGCAACGCCGTCTGTTCAAGCTCGTCGAGCGCGCCTACATGCAGGTGGCGGGCTCGCGCGACCTGCGGCAGCTGGCGCAGCGCTTCCAGGCCATCGGCGACATCCCCACCCATCACGCGCGCGGGGACGTCACGGTGTCCATCCACTACATGGACGCCGAGCGGCACGACGAGGTGGCCATGTCCCCGTTCGAGATCCGGCCCGATCGCTTCGTCGAGGAGAAGAAGGTCACCAAGACGAGCCGCGCGGATGTCAACGGCCTGCGGATCCTGCGGGCGGAGCTGCGCGAAGGCGTCATGAACGCCTACAAGAAGATCGAGCCGCGCATCCGCGAGGCCGTGCGGGAGCGCGCCGACCTGGGCCACGTCACCGCCCAGGTGACGATGGACCTGCGCCCCGCCAGCTGACACCGGCTCCGACCCGACGCCAGCGCCGGTGCGGGTCGTCCTCGTCTTCCTGGACGGCGTGGGCATCGGCTCCGCCGACCCCGCGCGCAACCCCTTCCTGAGCGCCTCCCTGCCCACGGTGCGGGGCGCGCTGGGTGGCGTACCCACCCTGGACTCGCCCCGGCTCGAAGGGCCGGGCGGTCGCTCCCTTCCGCTGGACGCGGGGCTGGGGGTGGAGGGGAGGCCGCAGAGCGGGACCGGGCAGACCGCCCTCCTCACGGGCGAGAACGCCGCCGAGCGGTTCGGGCGGCACTTCGGCCCCTGGACGCCCACGGGGCTCCGGCCGCTCCTGGCCGAGCGCAACGTCCTCGTGCGCGCCCGGGACGCGGGTCGGCGGGTGGCCTTCGCCAACGCCTATCCCGAGCGCTACCTGGAGCGCGTGCCCAGCCGGCGCATGGCCGCCCCTCCCCTGGCCGCCCACGCCGCCGGGGTCCTGGACCGGCACCAGGACCACCTGGCCCGGGGCGAGGCGGTCGCCAGCGAGATCGTCAACGACGGGTGGCGGAAGCACCTGGGCTTCTCCGCCCTCCCCGAGGTCTCGCCCCAGGCCGCGGGCGCCAACCTGGCGGGGATCGTGCGCGCGCACGACCTGACGCTGTACGCGCACTACCGGACGGACGAGGCCGGGCACGCCGGCACGCGCGAGGCGGCGCACGCCGCCCTGGAGCGCGTGGACCGATTCCTGGGCGGGCTGCTGCAGGCCCTCCCGGACGACGGGCTGGTGGTCGTCGCCAGCGATCACGGCAACCTGGAGGAGCTGGACGCCGGCCATACCACCAACCCGGTGCTGGGCCTGCTCCTGGGGCGGCGCCCGCCCGCCGACGACCACCTCGACTCGATCCTGGACGTGACGGAGCACCTGCTGCGCTGGAGCGGCGTCGACGCCTGACGCCATGGGTGCGCCCCGGACCCGCGCCGATCTTCGCGCATGGTCCGTCACGCACCCCTCGGCGAGCTGCTCGTCCAGGCCGGAGCCCTCTCCCCGGTCGCGCTCCAGGAGGCGCTCGAGCGCCAGCGCACCGGTACGGGCCGGCTCGGGGAGACCCTGGTGCAGCACCGGCTGGCGGACGCGGAGGCCGTCGCGCGCGCGTTGGCGCAGCAGGTGGCCCTCCCGTACGCGCCCGCGCCGCTCGCGCCGGACCCCGCGGCTGCACGGCTGGTGCGGCCGGAGCTGGCCCGCACGCTCGGGCTGGTCCCGCTCGCGCTGGAGGGCCGGGCATTGCGCGTGGCCATGGCGGACCCGCTCGACCACGACGCGGTGGTGCAGGTCGGCTTCCACTGCGGCCGGCGCGTCGTTCCCGCCGTCGCCTCCACGCGCGCCATCGAGCGCGCGCATCTGCTCGCCTACGGGGGTGAGCTGTCCGAGCTGGTGCGGGACCTCCCGAGCCTCCGTCCGGAGGAGGATCGCTCCGCGCGCGTGCTGGAGCGCGAGGCCAGCTCCGCCCCGGTGGTGCGGCTCGTGGACCTGTTGCTGCGACGCGCGGTGGAGGACGGCGCCAGCGACATCCACCTGGAGGGCGCGGGCAGCGAGCTGAAGGTGCGCCTGAGGGTGGACGGTGTGCTGCGCACGCTGATCGAGCTGCCGCTCGTCGGGCGCGACGCCGTGGTCTCGCGCCTGAAGATCATGGCCGGTCTGGACATCGCCGAGCGCCGCCGGCCGCAGGACGGTGGGTTCCAGATCGAACAGGCCGGAGGCGTGCTCACCGTGCGGGCGTCCACGCTGCCGGTGGAAGGAGGGGAGAAGGTGGTGCTGCGCTTGCTCGATCCGCTGCACGCGCCCGCCGGCCTCGACGTGCTCGGGCTCGCGGATGACGACCTGCGCCGCCTGCGCCGCGCGCTCGGTGCCAACCAGGGGCTGCTGCTGGTGGCGGGTCCCACCGGCAGCGGGAAGAGCACCACGTTGCAGGCCGCCCTGATGGAGCTGGACCGCGCCCGCCGCAACGTCGTGACGCTGGAGGATCCCATCGAGTACCGGCTCGACGGCGCCCACCAGGTCCAGGTGCGGCGCGCGGCGGGACTCACGTTCCCGTCCGTGTTGCGGGCCGTGCTGCGTCAGGACCCGGACGTCATCATGGTGGGCGAGGTCCGCGACGGAGAGACGGCGGAGATCGCCATCAGCGCCGCCGTGACCGGCCACCTGGTCCTGTCCACCGTCCACACGGTGGACGCCGCAGGCGCTCTCACCCGGCTGATGAACATGGGCGTGCCGGCCTACCTGGTGGCGGCGGGCGTCACGGCCGTGGTGGCGCAACGGTTGGTGCGGACGGTGTGTCCCCGCTGTCGGGGCCGTCCGTCCGGGTGTGACGCCTGCCCGGACGGCTATCGTGGTCGAACCGGGATCTTCCAGGTCCTGACCGTCAATGATGCGCTGCGCGATCGCCTGCTGCGGGGGGCGTCCACCGCTGAGCTGCGCCGTCTGGCCCGGCGCGCCGGGACGCGGAGCCTGGTCGAGGACGCGCAACGCAAGGTGGCCGAGGGCGTGACCACGCCCCACGAGGTGGCCCGGGTGCTCCAGGCCGATGCGGGTAGCCTGCTACCCTGTCGGGCCTGCGGTGGGGACGTCCCGGACGAATCGCTGGGGTGCCCGCACTGCGGTGCGGAGGTGGAGCGGCGCTGCGCGTGTGGGAGCGCCCTGCTGGCGGAGTGGCGGTTCTGCCCGGCCTGTCGCCGGAAAGCCTAGCGGAGGAAGAGGCTCCCCCAGCCAGGCTACGGCGTGGTCGCCGGTGCGGGCAGGCCCTGCGGCGCCCGGTTCCCCTGCGGCAGCAGGTGCACGAGGTAGCTCAGCGCCATCATGACCACGAACAGGCAGAGGACGGCGCGCTGACCCAGACCCAGGCGACGGGCCGTGCCCACAGGGACCGGGCTCTGCACGGCGGCGGTGCGGCGCAGGCCGCCGGACTCCTGCAGGATGGTGCGCATGTCCGCCCCGCAGCGCGCGCACAACCGGAACATGCCGGGGTTCACGCCCCAGCAATGCGGGCAGATGCTGTGCTCGCCCTCGGAGGACGGCGCCGAGGCCGGATGCACGCGGAGATCCGGCAGGCGGCTCCGGCTCCGCTCCTGGGAAGTGCCGATGTCGGTCATCCCCTGACGCGCTGCTCCATCTCCCGGAGGAGTCGTTCGACGGGATCTCCACCCGACGGCCACAGGACGCCATCGGAAAGACGGTTCAGGGCCACGCGGACCCGGGAGAAGCGGTCCGCCACATCGTTGAAGACGTCGCCCAGACCGAATCGTACCGCCTGTCCGCTGTCCGCCGCCAGACGGTAGCCCGTGGTGCCCATCTCCTCGTAGTAGCGCACGGACGGCGCACCACGCAGCCGCTCCCGCCGCTGCAGGTACTGCGGGAACAGGCCCGACAGCCACAGCGACAGGTTCCCGAGATGCAGGTTGAGCAGGAAGGCCTCATCGGCACCGACGCGCGTGCGATGCAGCACGATGTCGACGAGATAGCGGTATTCGTCGTCGGAGTGCTCGCTCGGCCGGTAGGCCCGCCGCTCCCGCCCGAACGACACCACCAGCGTGGCCACGTAGTCGGCCATCACGCGGTCGTCGATCCCGCCCTCCAGAAGGGCATGACGGACCAGGACGTAGAAGATCAGCTCCGGCGGAGAGGCCGCACGCCGGTCGGTCAGCAACGCGTTGCGCACCCGGGGATCGTCGAGCAAGGCGTCGATCCCGCCGGCGTCCAATCGCTGCTCGGCGGCCGCCCGCAGCATGTCGTCGTCGCCTGCCAGCAGGCCGACGAGGTGCATGGCATCCTGGCGTCCGAACGACGCGCGAATCGTGGGAAGGATCACGGTCCACCTCCCGCTGAGCGTCCGACCCACCCCCGGCATCCGCAAACCACAGGCCAGGGGGTCCCTCGGTCCTACACCGGAGTTTCGGCCGGGGATACGGGACGCTTCACACCGCGTGTCCGCGTCGGAGGTCGTTCACGGTGGACACCCGTGCGCGGCCCGAAGCAGCGGCAGCACTCGCCAGGTGCGGCTGCCAGGCGCCCGCTCGACGCCGCGAGGGGCTGCCTGTCCGCTCGCGCCGCTCAGCCCTCGAAGGCCTGACGCCGCACCGTGAGCGCGTCGATGAAGTCGAGATCCAGGTCGACCCCGATCCCCACCCCGGAGGGCACGCGCATGTGACCTCCGTCCACCACGAACTCGGGTGTGACCACGTCGCGGGCCCAGTAGCGGCTGCTGGCGGAGATGTCCCCGGGCAGGGAGAAGCCCGGCAGGGACGCGAGCGCCAGGTTGTACGCGCGGCCCACACCCGACTCCAGCATGCCTCCGCACCATACCGGCATGTCGTGCGCCCGACAGAAGTCGTGGATGGCCACCGAGGACGCGAAGCCTCCCACGCGACCCGGCTTGATGTTGATGATGCGCCCGCTGCCGAGCTCGTGCGCCAGGCGGGCGTCCTCCACCGAACGGATCGACTCGTCCAGGCAGATGGGGGTCGCCAGCTCCGCCTGCAGACGGGCATGATCACGCAGGTCGTGCCAGGCGAGCGGCTGCTCGATCATCATCAGGTCCAGCTCGTCCAACTGCTTCAGGTGATCCACGTCGGCGAGCGTGTACGCGGAGTTGGCGTCCGCCATGAAGGGGACGTCGGGGAAGTGCTCCCTCAGCACGCGCAGCATGGCGACGTCGCGACCCGGCTTGATCTTGATCTTGACCTTCCGGTAGCCCTGCTCCACGAACGCCCGCACCCGCTCGATCAGCGCATCGTCCGTTCCCTGGATCCCTACGCTGACCCCCACGGGCACCGACTCCGCCGTGCCTCCCACGACATCGCGGAGCGCGGCGCCGCGCCGGGCGGACTCGAGCGCCCATCCGGCCATCTCCACGGCGGCGAGCGCCATCGGGTGACCGCGGATCCACGCCACCGGTGCGAGCATCTCGCGCGGATCGTCCACGTCCGTGCCGGCCACCACGGGCAGCACGAAGTCCGTCAGGAGGTGCCACGCCGTGTCCGTGGTCTCGTACGAATAGGACGGGTCCTCGGCCGCAACGCATTCGGACCAGACGGTCTGCCCTCCCGCCTCGACACGCAGCAGCAGGACGCGGCGGTCCTGTCGGCCTCCGCTGCTGATCTCGAAACGCTCCTTGAGGTTGAGTCCGATCTCGCGCAGCTCGAGCCGATCGATCCGCATACCGTCCGTTCCTTTCGGGTTGATCCGCTCAGCGCGCCCGCAGGTGGGCGAAGACGTCGTCCACCTGTTCGAAGCCGACCTTGAGCAGGAAGGTGTTGTTGCGTCCGTAGGACTTCGATCCCAACACGAAGAAATCCGGCTCCGGGCTCCGGAGCGCATCGATGCCGTGGCCGCCCTGGTCCAGGCAGTCCGCGGAGCTGCCCGCACCGAGCAGGGCGGCGGAGAGCTTCATCAGACCGGCGGTGGCCCAGCACTCGTGGACCTGGAGCTGCCGGTACAGCCCCGCGTCTCCGATGGAGCCCGTGAGCGACACGATCCGGTCCACGCGCTCGCGCTCGATGGCGCCGTCGCTCCTGCGGAGGTCCACCTGGAGCGCGTCCCCCTCCCGCGCCACGGCATCCACCACGCGGCCCGCCCTCACCTGCACCGCAGGGAGCCGGCCGGCCGCCAGCGCAGCGGCGGAGCGTGCCAGGGCCGCCCGCTCGGGAAGCGGATCGTCCGGGATCGGCTCGAAGCAGGCCGGGTCTTCCCGGACGGCCCACAACACCTGCGTCCCGGTCCGCTCCGCGAGTCCCGCCAGGTCCCGCGCGGCGGTCTGTGCGGAGTGGCCGGCACCCACCAGCAGCACGCGACGCCCCTTCCACCCCGACGCATCGGACCGGACGTCCGGGATGGACCGCACGATGTCGGCCTCCGCGGCGCGCTCGCCCGGAGCGGGGATCCCCCCGTCCCCGAGCGGGTTGGGCTGTCCGTACGTCCCCGTGCAGTCCAGGACCACGTCGGCCCGGTGCACGGACTCGCGCCCGTCCGCGTGGGCCACGAGGATCCGGAACGGACGGAGGGCGCGCACCCCGCTTCCGATCCCGTCGTCCTTGAGGGTCGCGTCCCGCGACACGGCCACGACCCGGGCACCGGTGTGGATGCATCCGGCCAGCACGCCCGCCAGCGGCTCCAGCACGCGCTCGACGTACTCGGCGCCGGTGGGGCAGTCCTCCGGGTCGTCCGCCGGGGCGGGTGCAGCCAGGGCGCGCCGCATCCGTTCGGACAGATCCAGCGCCCAGGGCGAGAACATGCGCACGTGACCCCACGCCCGGACGTGGCTGCCGACGCCCGGGCCGGCCTCGAAGACCGTGCAGGTCCAGCCGGACTCGCGCGCGGCCAGCGCCGCGTCCAGACCGATCGGGCCGGCACCCAGGATGGCGATGTGGGGAGCAGGCTTCATGGGTCGCGCTCGTCGACGGAGACCGGCGCGAGCAGGTAGCGCGAGACCTCTCCCGCCCGGAAGAACTCGCGCACCTCCCACCCCCGGTCCAGATAGTGGGTCAGGACCGCGCGCGTGGCTTCGCGCCAGCGTACGGCCTTCGCCAGCGAAAGGCTCTTGAGGGCGTCGAGGTTCCCCGGGATCGTCACCAGCACCTGCGGGGCCTCGAGGTCGGTGCGCGGCGCGACCGGCACCGGCAGCCCGTCCTCCATCGCCGCGTCCAGCGCCAGCGGGACGTCCGCCACCTCGTCGGGTCGGGGCACGCCGCGTCCTTCCAGGCGATCCGCCACGCGGCGGGTCGCGATGGGCCAGAGCGCCACGAAGCGGTCCGTCCCGATGCCCGCGTGCAGGGGAGAGTCGGTGTCGCCGTACATGTCGCGCGCGTATTCGCGCACGACGATCCCGAGCTTGTTGAAGTTGAGGTAGGCGTTGCGCGATTGGAGCGGATCGAACGTCCAGTAGACACGTCCGACATCCAACGCCCGCATGCGGTCACGCTGATACGCCTTCAAGCGGGTGCCCAGACCGGTGTCGCGCAGCCCCGGACGCACGGCCAGCATGTCCGACCAGTGCACCAGCCGGCCGCGCTCCACCCCCGTCATGCCGAACACGAACCCCACGAGCCCACCGTCCGCAGCGAACGCGCCAGCGGCCAGGCCGCCCAGGCGTTGCGCGACCTTGAGGATCGCCAGCGGGACCCGCTCCGAGAAGCCCCTGCCCCAGACCTCCTCCTGCAGCGCGATGCAGGCGTGGTATTCCGCGATGCTCGCGAAGGGGCGGATCTCGTACGCGGGGTCGCTCACAGCCGGCTCAAGAGGCGCGCCAGCAGCTCGATGCGCGCGGGCAGCGGCTCACGGTACACGAACTCGTGCAGCGAATGCGCACCCCCTCCGTCCGGCCCCAGGCCGTCGAGCGTGGGGCAGCCCACGCCGGCCAGCAGATTGCCGTCCGACGCCCCACCCGTCCCCCCGCCCGACAGCGGGAAGCCCAGGGCGCGGGCCTGCTCCACCGCCACGTCGAAGAGCGCCCGACTGCCCGGGGTCTCCTCCAGCGCGTAGCGGTTCACGCCGCCCGCCACCGTCAGCGTACAGCGCGGATCGCGCGGCTTGAGCCCCTGCATGGCGGCGTGGACGCGCTCGGCCTCTCCCCGTGTCCAGAAGCGGACATCCACGTCCGCCGCCGCGCGCTCGGCCACCACGTTGGACGCCGTCCCGCCCTGGATGGTGCCCGCGTTCAACGTGGTCTCCACACGCGCGTCCGCCAGGCCCAGGACGGTCCCCAGCACCCGCAGGAGCTCGTGGATGGCGCTCGCTCCGGCCTCGGGCTCGATGCCCGCATGCGCGGGCACGCCCTCCACCGCCACGTGGTAGAGGGCCACGCCTTTGCGGGCGAGCTTGACGCCCCCGCCCGGCAGGCTGGGCTCCAGCACCAGGGCCCCGCGCGCGGACCGGCCCAACTCCTCGATCCGGGCGCGCGACGTGGCCGACCCGCTCTCCTCGTCGCAGGTGAGGTAGACGAGCACCTGGTCGCGCAGCCGTTCGCCGCGCTCGGTCAGCCGGTCCAGCGCCACCAGGAGTGCGGCGATCCCGCCCTTCATGTCGTAGACGCCCGGCCCCGTCACCCGGTCGTCCTCCACCTGGAAGGGCAGGCGGTCGAGGGTCCCGACCGGATGGACCGTGTCGAAGTGACCGAGGATCAGGAGCGGCCCGCGTCCCGTGGACCGGGGCGCTCCCAGACGCGCCAGCAGGTGGGTGCCGGCGCCGCCCGCGGGCTCCAGCGCGACCTCGGCTCCACGGGCGCGGAAGGACTCCGCGATCTGTGCGGCGAGCGCCTCGAGACGCGCGATATCGCCGCTCGGGCTCTCCGCCCGCACCATCGGCTCCACCGCGGCCAACCACTGTTCGAACAAGCCCGTCACACCGCCTCTCCCTGGTCGTAGTAGCCCGCGGCCCGGTAGCTGGCGTCGAGCAGCTCCACCGGGTGCACGGCCTCCGTGCCGGCGCCATCCAGCACCAGCCCGGCTCCGATCTGCATCATGCACCCGGGATTGCCCGTGGCCACCAGCTCGGCGCCGGTCTCGCGCACGGCCCGCACCTTGTCTCCGCCGATGCGACCGCCGAGGTCGGGATGGGTCAGCGCGTAGATGCCGGCCCCGCCGCAGCATTCCTCGGCGCCGCGCAACGGCACCCGCTCCAGGCCGGGAATGGCGTCGAGCACCACGAGCGGAGCGGTGGTCACCTTCTGGGCGTGATGCAGGTGACAGGGCGCATCGTAGGTCACCCGACGGCGCAGCTCCGCACCGGGACGCGGGCCCTGCGCCACCAGCAGCTCGGTCACGTCGCGCACGCGCGCCGCCAGCCGTGCCGCACGCTCGGCCCACGCGGCGTCGTCCGCCAACAGGTGGCCGTACTCGCGCATGGCGGCCCCGCAGCCCGCCGCGTTGGTCACGATCCAGTCTGCGCCGCTCGTCTCGAACGCGGCGATGTTGCGACGCGCGAGCGCGCGTGCGTCCTCCACCGCCCCCGCATGGGCGTGCAGCGCGCCGCAGCAGCCCTGTCCGGCCGCGGTCCGGACGGCGTAGCCGTTGGCGGCGAGCGTACGGGCGGTCGCTCCGTTGACGCGCGCGAAGAGACCCTCCTGCACGCAGCCGTCCAGAAGCGCCACCGTGCCGGCGTCGCCCGCCGAGCGCGGCAGCCGACCCCCGGCGATCACGCCGCGGGCCGGGCCGGACGCCACCAGCATGGCCAGCCCCATCCGCGCGTTGGCGAAGAGCGCGGTGTCCGGCAGCAGGCGCAGCAGGAGGCTCGCCAGACCGGAGCCCCGTAGCAGTCGACCCGCGCCCATCAGGAGCCCGCGCATGCGGTCGGTCCCGAAGCCGAGGAGCAGCGCACGCGTCAGCGCCGAGGGCGGGCGCACGTCGAGCACGGCCGCGCGCGCCGCCTCCAGCAGGAGGCCGTACTCGACCCCGGACGGACAGACCGTCTCGCAGGCCCGACACCCGAGGCAGCGGTCGATGTGGGTGGCGAAGGCCGGATCGTCGGTCTCCAGCCGTCCCTCCACCACGGCCCGCATCAGGTGCAGGCGACCGCGCGGGGAATCGGCTTCGTCACCGAGGCGCGTGTACGTGGGGCAGGCCGGCAGGCAGAAGCCGCAGTGCACGCACGGCATGAGTCGGTCCGACTGCCGGGCCAGCCGCTCCGCGAGGTGCGTGGGGACCGGTCCCGTCCGGGGCGGGCTCACGCTCATGGCAGCCCTCCGCTCCCGGCCAGCACGCCGCCCGGGTCGAAGCCCGCGATCACGCGCGCCAGCAGGGCATCACGCCCGGCATCCGGCGCGAAGACCGGGAAGGCCCGCACCACGGACGCGGGCGCGGCGGTCAGGGTGAGGGAGCCCCCGCGCTGGGCGAGCCGGTGGCGGGCCGTGGCGAGCACACCGGGCAGGTCGGGCTCCACCAGGGCCACCGCGTCCGGCCCCAGATCCAGGGTGGCGAGGCCTTCCGTGGGGAGGATGCGCACGCCGGCGGCCGCTCCGGTCCGATCGGCCAGGGCGGCCACCTCGCCCAGGAGGACGTCCAGGGCAGCGGGTGGCAGGGTGGCCCGCAGGGACAGGCCGGGGACGGGGCGCTCGGCGGCGGTGTCCGCGAACGCCGTCGCCTCCGCGCCGTGCAGGGCGCGCACGGGCTGCGGGTCGCCCGCGCGTGCGGCCAGGATCGCCAGCGCCGCCTCGGTGGCCTCGGCGCCCCCCGCCATCCGCAGCAGCACGCACCAGCCCGCGCCGCCCCCGGGCAGGCTGGAGGCGGGACGCACCTCGAGCGCGGTGGGCACCACCGGGGCGGTGGCCAGGGCGCGCGCCAGCACCGTGACCTCGCGGGCGTCGCCGGCGAACACCCGGAGCTCGTCCGCGACCGGACGGGGGTGCAGGCGGGCACTGATGTCGGTGAGCAGGCCCAGACGGCCCCGGCCGCCGACGGCCAGCTTGAGGAGGTCGAAGCCCGCCACGTTCTTCACGACCCGTCCACCCAGGCGGAGCACCCGGCCGTCCCCGGTCACCAGGGTGGCGCCCAGCAGGAGGTCGCGGGTGCGGCCGTAGCTGGTGACCAGCGGACCCGCGAGGGCGGTGGCCGCGAGCGCGCCCAGCGTGGCGCGGGACGCCCCGGGCGGATCGAGCGCCAGCATCTGCCGATGGGGCGCCGTGGCGGCGTCCAGGTCGGCGCGCGCGGTGCCGGCGCCGGCGGTGAAGGTGAGGTCGGCGGGCTCGTAGTGGGTGATGCCCGCGAGCCGCCGGGCGCTCACGATCAGGTCCACCGGAGCGGCGTGCAGCGAGGCCGCGAGATGATGCCCGGCGCCCACGCAGGCCACGCGCACCGGGGAAGCCGCCAGACTCGCGAGCACGAGCGCGGCCTCGGCGGCGTCGCGCGGCTCCACCACGGCCTGCGGCGGCTCGCCGCCGACCGACCAGGCCTCGCAGGCGGCGCCCGTGAGACGCGGCACGTCGGTGGGCAGCGCGTCGAGGACGCGCTGCGCGGTCACGCTGCCCATGCGCTCTCCCACCTCATGCGTCCGCCCACACGTCGTCGGGAAGCACCTTCCCCGGATTCAGCAGGAGCGCGGGATCGAACGCCCGCTTCAGGTCGGCCATGGCCGTGAGCGCCGTGCGATCGTGGACGAGCGGCATGTACTTGCGCTTGTCCACCCCGACGCCGTGCTCACCGGTGATGGTGCCACCCACGTCGACGCAGATGCGCATGATCTCCGCGGAGGCCCGCTCCACGCGCTCCACCTGGTCCACGTCGTGCCGATCGAACAGGATGTTGGGGTGCAGGTTGCCGTCCCCGGCATGGAACACGTTCGCGACCTGCAGGCCGTACTCCGAGGCGATCCGGTCGATGGCCGCGAGCACGGCGGGCAGACGCGTGCGCGGCACGGTGGCATCCTGCACCAGCAGGTCCGGCGCGATGCGACCCATGGCGCCGAACGCCTTCTTGCGGCCCTTCCACAGGCCCGCGCGCGCTTCGGCGTCGCGGGCCGAGCGCACCTCGCGCGCGCCCGCGCGCCGACACTCCTCCGCCGCCTGCTCCGCCTCCAGGTCGAGCCCCGCTTCGAGCCCGTCGAACTCCACCACCAGCGCCGCGCCGGCATCCACGGGGTAGCCCGCAGCAAACACGCTGGCCTCCACCGCGCGGATGGTGTTGGCGTCGATGATCTCCAGCGCCGCGGGCAGCAGCCCTCGGGCGATGATGGCGGTGACGGCGGTGGCGGCCGCTTCCATGGAATCGAAGATGCCGAGCAGGGTGCGCACGCCGGGCGCGCGCGGAAGCAGGCGCACCTCGATCTCGGTGGTCAATGCGAAGCAGCCTTCCGAGCCGGTCACGGCGCCGACCAGGTCCAGCGGGTCGTCCTGCCGGCCCAGCCCCCCGAGCTCCACCACCGAGCCGTCGCTCAGCACCAGCGTCAGGCCACTCACGTAGCGCGACGTCACGCCGTACTTCAGGCAGTGCGGTCCACCCGAGTTCTCGGCGACGTTGCCGCCCAGCGTGCACGCGCTCTGGGACGACGGATCCGGCGCGTAGTAGAGCCCGTGCACGGCCGCGGCCTCGGAGAGCGCGGTGTTGATCACCCCGGGCTGGACGCGGGCGGTGCGGTTGTCGGGATCGAGCGCCAGGATGCGGTTCATGCGGCTCGTGCCCACGATGACCCCGCCCTTCGACGCAAGCGCGCCCCCGGACAGACCGGTGCCGGCGCCCCGGGGCACGATCGGCACCTGGGCGTCGGCCAGGAGGGTCACCACCGCCCGGACCTCGTCGGTGTCGGCCGGCAGCACCACGGCCTGCGGCGCGTGCCGGTAGGCGGTGAGGCCGTCCGACTCGTACACGAGCAGGCGTCCCGGATCGGTCAGGACCGCCTGGGCACCGACGACCCCGCCGAGGGCCTGGACGAGGCGCGGGCTGAGGGCGGGAGCGGTCATGGTGGGCAGGTCCGGCACATGGCTGGAGACGTGATCACCCCGAATCCGGAGCAAGGGGCCCGCGCCGGTCTGGAACGGCGTTCCGGCGCGAGGCGGCGGGATCGTACACCGCTGCCCGAGGAGGGTGCAACGGCCCCGGCTGGCGCGCGTAGATATGTGATGATAATATCACATCTCAGCGCCGCTCCTGCGCCCGGCGCCCCACGTTCCGCGAACCCCGGAGAACCCCGATGACCCGCTACTACGTCGTCAGCCTGGTGCTGCAGCTCGCCCATGTCCTGGGTGCCGAGGCCTCGCCCGCCGTGGGCGCGTACGCCGGCCTCTTCGGGGTGGGCATCCCCCTGGTGGTGGGGGTGTGGCTGGGCGCCACGGAAGGGCAGGGTGCGGGGCCGAGCGCCCGGTCGGGCTTCCTGGTCGGGCTGATCCCCGCCCTGCTGGGCCTCCTGTTGGCCGTGGCACTCGGGCACGTCGAGCCCTTCCTGCTGGTGGCGGGCAGTCTCTCCTCCGGCGTGGCCGGCGCCCTGGGTGGAGCCCTCGGCGCAGCCCTGGGGCGGCGGGGGGCGCGGGCCCGGGCCTGACCGGCCCGCCCAGCCGTGGGCGCCGTCCCGGCCGGTGACGGCGGGGTTGCGGGGTCCGCCCCCGTTCAGCCGTCCAGGAAGTCCTGGATGGCCCGCACGGACGTCTCGGCGGCGCGCCGCATCCCGGACGGGAGCGCCGCACCGTAGACCAGGTCCACCAGGCGGGTCAGATCCGCGCCCGGCTCGGCCGCGCGGGCGCGGCGCACCTGCTCGATCCGTTCCCGGCGATGGGCGCGGTAGCGGGCGATGGCCTCCGCGGGATCCTCGATGGGGGGGCCGTGCGTCGGCAGGATGCGGCGGGGGGCCAGGGCCTCGATGCGGTCCAGGGACGCGAGGTAGTCGGCGACGCACGCGCGGTAGCCTCCCACCCAGGTGGTCGATCCAGACCCGAGCAGGAGATCGCCACAGAACAAGAGCCCGTGCGGCTGCCACAGGAAGCTGAGGTGGCGCTGTGCGTGGCCGGGCGTGGCGACGGCCACCAGGTGCCCATCCCCGACGGCGAGGCTCTCCCCGTCCGCGAGGGCGCGCTCCCCCGGATCCCCGGGCCCCACGACCGGGGCGCCCAGCGCAGCCGCGAGGGCAGGCGCTCCCGCGGCGTGGTCGGCGTGGGCGTGCGTGAGGGCCACGATCACGCGGTCCTGCCCCGCCAGCGCGTCCAGCAGGGCCCGGCGGTGCGGCTCGCGGTCGGGGCCGGGATCGATCACCACGACCGGCCCGCTCCCGACCAGCCAGGTGCGCGTGCCCTCCAGCGTGAAGGGCCCGGCGTTGCCGGCATCGACGAAACGAAGAGGGAGACCGTCGACGGCGTCCGTCATCGGTCTCCCCCTGGTTTCGTCCGTCGCCCCCGAGGGGCGGAGATCATGCGCGCTCGATGGCGATCTGCTCGGCCAGCTTGTCGGCGATCATCTTGACCTCGAATTCGTCCTCTTCCGAGAACGCCGCCTTCTGCTTGCTGTCGACGTCGATCTGGCCGAAGATCTGGCTGGCGTTGCGGATGAGCACGACCATCTCGGACTTCACGTCCGGATCGCACGACAGGTAGTTCTCCACCGTGCTGACGTCGTCGATCCGCTGGTTCTGACCCTCCGACACAGCCGTGCCGCAGACGCCCGTGCCCACGGGGATCTTGGCGTGCTCGGTCCCGGCGCCGACGTAGTTGTGCAGCCAGAGCTCGCCGGCCTCGTGGTTCAGCAGGTAGACGCCGACCCAGTCGTAGCGGGAGTCGGACTCCTTGAGCTTGCGGACGGCCGCGCGCAGGAGGGCGTCGGACAGGTAGCCGTTGTCCTGCATCTCCTGCAGCTCGGCGATGAGCTTGCCTACGTTCTCCATGAACCAGTTCCGGGAAAAGGGCTGAGGGTAAGCAGAAAAGCGTAGACCCGGCGCCCGGGGGAGTCAAGCGCATGGCAGCGGGGCCCCGCCCCTCGCTGCCGCTCCAGGGACGGCCCCGCCCTACCCGCCGCCTCGCCTACTCCGGGATGAACGAGGTCTTCGGGGTCAGGCTCTCGATGAACGCCGCCATGAGCCGGGCCGTGGCCTGCACGTCCTTGAGGCTCACCACCTCGTTGGGGGAATGCATGTAGCGGTTGGGGATGGAGAGCAGCCCGGTGGGGACGCCCTTCCGGACCAGGTAGATCCCGTCCGCATCCGTGCGTGTGGCCCGGGGCGCGGCCTGGATGGTGTGCTTGATCCGGTTCTTGCGGGCCACCTCCACCAGGCGCTCGAAGACCAGCGGGTGGACGGCCGACCCGCGGGTGATGACCGGACCACCGCCCAGCTCGTGCTCGCCCAGCTCCTTCTTCTCCGCGTCGGGGACGTCCGTGCTGAACGTGACGTCCACCACCAGGGCCACGTCCGGCTCGAGGTCGTACGCGGACGTACGGGCACCTCCGCCCGAGTAGCCGATCTCCTCCTGCGTGGTGGCCACGGCCATCGCGCAGGCCTTCAGCGACTTCCGCTTGCGGGACAGGAGCCGCAGGGTCTCCAGGACCGTGTAGGCGCCGATGCGGTTGTCGATGGCACGGCTGGCGATGCGGTCTCCCGCCAGGGGCACGAGCCCCGCGTCCACGACCATCGGGTCGCCGACCGACAGGCCCATCCGGGTCACCGCCGCGCGGTCGGCCCCACCCACGTCCACCCACAGCTCTCGGGTCTTCGAAGCCTTGCCCCGCTCCTCCTCGCGCATGAGGTGGATGGGCTTCTTCCCGATCACCCCGATCACATCCCCCTTGGCGCCGAGCACGCGGACCCGCTGCCCCACGAGGACCTGGGGATCCCAGCCCCCGATCTCGCTGACGTACAGGTAGCCCTTCTCGTCGATGTGGGTGACCTGGAGACCGATCTCGTCGATGTGGCCGGCCAGCATGACCCGGGGCCGACCGGACGGGTTCACGGCGGCGACGGTGCTCCCGGTGACCAGGGTGCGGGTCTCGTCGGAGAAGGTGGCGGCTTCCTCACGCCAGACGCGGCTGGCGCGAAGCTCGAACCCGGAGGGTCCCGGCGCGTCGAGGAGACGGGTCAGGAAGTCCGTGGGCTTGTTCATGGGTCCTGTTCGGGAGGCGGTGGGCGTGGAGCCCCGGCGGGGGACGGGCGGCACCCGCGGCCTTCGCGGGCGTGGCAACCTAGAGACCAACGTGGGCCCCAGCCAGTTCTGGATGGGACAACCTGCGGGGGACTTGCGAGAGGCGTGCCGCGAAGGCCGGATGGGGCTCCGGAGCAGCGCCCGTTCAGGCCTCCGGCGGGCCCGCCGGGGCGTGGGGCTCCACCCGGATCACGGTGGCCTGCATCCAGCCGCTCTCCACCCGCTTGCGGGCGATGGCGCGCAGGCGCTTCATCCAGACCCGCCGGCTCGGCGGGAGGAGGAGGGAGAACCCCAGGAGGTCCGTCAGGATGCCCGGCGTGAGCAGCAGGGCGCCGCCGATCAGGACGCAGACGCCGCCCAGGAGCGCGTCGGTGGGCATGCGCCCCGACAGCAGCTCGCGCCGGGCGCCGAGCACGACCCGCAGGCCCTCCATGCGCGCCAGGACGGCGCCCACCAGCCCGGTCGTGATCACCAGGCCCAGCGTGGGCCAGAAGCCCACCCAGCGGCCCATCTGGAGCAGGAGGATGAGCTCCAGCACCGGGACGATCACGAAGAGCAGGGCGAGACGGGCCAACGCGGGGACTCCGTGAAGGGGTGGACCGGCGGTCCGGGCCCGGAGGGTCGCCCGATGGCGACCCCATCGCGCCCCCGCCCGCGATGGGCCGGGGACGTCCGGGTGACATGGGGGTACCCCTGCTTCGTAGGGCGGGTCCGGACGATTAGGCTTGGAGGTCCGGAGCCGGACGCGAACCGGTGGGTCCATTCCTCGAGGCCCACCACCCTCAGACCGGGGTCCGACCTTCGGCCATGCCGCGGACCGTCGGGCCCCCGGGACCAGGAGCGATGGAGCAGACCTACTTCAGGAAGGGCTTCGGCCTCCGCGCCGACATCCGCCCCCTCGTCGACGGGGAGTACCACTCGGCGCTGGTGGAGCGGATCCGCGCCCGTGGCTACGAGGACACGTTCGGCCCCGTGACGGTGCGGCTGGCGGAGGAGTTCGGCTTCTGCTACGGCGTCGACCGGGCCGTGGACTACGCCTACGAGACGCGCCTCAAGTTCCCGGACAAGCGGATCTTCCTCGTCGGCGAGATCATCCACAATCCGCACGTCAACCGTCGCCTGCAGGAGATGGGGATCGTCTTCCTCTACCCGGAGGACGGCGCCTTCGACTTCTCTGGCATCACGCCCGACGACGTGGTGCTGATCCCTGCGTTCGGCGTCACCATCCATGACTTCAATACGCTGCGCCAGGTGGGCTGCGTGCTGGTGGACACGACGTGCGGCTCGGTGTTGCACGTCTGGAAGCGGGTGGAGGGCTACGCCAAGGACGGCTTCACCGCGCTGATCCACGGGAAGTACACGCACGAGGAGTCGCGGGCCACGGCGTCGCAGGTGGAGCGCTATCCCGGCGGCACGTTCGTCATCGTACGCGACATGGAGGAGGCCATGCTGATCTGCGACTACATCGCAGGTCGTGCAGGGGCCCCCGACGCCGACACGCTGCGCGAGCACTTCGCGCTCAAGTCCTCCCCGCACTTCGAGCCGGAGAAGCACCTGCAGCGCGTGGGCGTGGCCAATCAGACGACCATGCTCGCCAACGAATCGCTGGCCATCGGGGCGCGGGTGCGCGACGCCATGGTGGAGCGCTACGGAGAGGAGCACGCCTCCACGCACTACCGCTCCTTCGGGACCATCTGCTCGGCCACGCAGGAACGGCAGGACGCCATCCTCAAGCTCATGCGGGACCCGCCCGACCGGATGATCGTGATCGGCGGCTACAACTCGTCCAACACGAACCACCTCGCCCACATCTGCCGCGAGTACACGGAGACGTATCACATCTCCGACGCGCAGTGCATCGACGTGGAATCCGGCACGGTGCGGCACAAGCCCGCATTGGACCCGCACACGCCCGAAGCCGAGACGACGGACTGGCTCCCCGACGGACCGTTCACGCTGGGCATCACGGCCGGTGCCTCCACGCCCAACAACAAGATCGGCGAGGCGATCGTGCGCGTGTTGTCCATCCTGGGCGTGGACGCCCAGCAGGTGGAGGAGCCCGCCCGGCCCTAGCGGCCGCGGGACCCGTGTGGACGTCCTCGCCGTCAGTCCAGCTCGTCGCGGACGGACAGGCCGAGCTTCTTGAGCAGGCGGTGCAGCTCCTCCCGCTCGCTCGTGTCGAGGACGCCCATGGCCTCCTCGATGATCTCCGCGTGGTCCGGGAAGATCCGGTCCAGCAGCTCGCGGCCTTCGCACGTCAGCTCCGCCGTCACCACGCGTCGGTCGCTCTCGGAGCGCACCCGCTGCACGAGGCCTTCACGCTCGAGGCGATCCATCACGTAGGTGATGTTCCCACCGGTGACGAGCAGCTTGCCCGCCAGCTCACCCAGGGTCAGCGGACCCAGGTGGTACAGCGCCTCCAGGACGCCGAACTGCGGTGTCGTCAGCCCGTGCCGCGCCAGGTCGTGCGCGACCAGCCGCGAGAACGACTGATAGCAACGGGCCAGCACGACCCACACCTTCAACGAGAGCGGATCGAACGCCTGGGGGAGCTCCCGATCGTCCGTCGTGGCCTCGCGGTCCAAGGTGACGTCGCCCCGGTCGGGCGTCAGATGTGGATGGGCCGTCCCAGGGATGCCAGGGCGCCCTCACCGATCGCTTCGGAGAGCGTCGGATGCGGGTGGATGGCCCGCTCCATCTCCTCGACGGTGGACTCGAGGTGGCGGCCCAGCACGAACTCGGCGATGAGCTCCGTGGCGTGCGGCCCCACGATGTGGGCGCCCAGGATCTCCGAGTACTTCGTGTCCCGGATCACCTTGATGAAGCCCTCGGCGTCGCCCATGGCCAGCGCGCGGCCGTTGCCGACCCAGGGGAACTTGCCCACCTCGATCTCGTGTCCGGCCTCCCGCGCCTGCTCCTCGGTGAGGCCCACCGATGCGACCTCGGGGTGGGTGTACGTGCAGTTGGGGATGTTGGAATAGTCCACCGTGTGGTGCCCGTGCCCGGCGATGTGCTCGGCGGCCACGATGCCCTCGTGGGAGGCCTTGTGGGCCAGCAGCGGTGGCTTGGTGCAGTCCCCGATGGCGTAGACGCCCTCGACATTGGTCTGCAGGAACTCGTCCGTCTCGATGAAGCCACCCTTCTCGCTCATCTTCACGCCGACGGAGTCCAGGCCCACGTCCTCGGTGTTGGGCACCCGACCGACCGCGGAAAGCACGCGGTCCACTTCGAGCACGCGCTGGCTGCCGTCCGGCAGCTTGAGCGTGAGCTGCACGCCCTGGTCCGTGCGCTGCGACCCCTCCAGCCACACGCCGGTCAGCACCTCGATCCCACGCTTCTTGTAGCGCTTGGCCACGTGGTCGGAGCACTCCTTGTCCTCGAGCGGAAGGACGCGGTCCAGCGCCTCGACGACGGTGACCTTGGAGCCGAACGACTCGTAGACGTCGGCGAACTCCATCCCCACGGCGCCCGCGCCGACCACCGCCAGGCTGCCGGGGGCCTCGGTCTGGAAGAGGGCACCGGTGGACGACCAGATGCGCTCCTCGTCGATCTGGAGATTGGGCAGGTTCCGGGGGCGCGACCCCGTCGCGACGATGATGTTCTTCGTCTGGTACGTGGTGGTCTGGCCGTCGGAGCCCTGGACCTCGACTTCGCCCTTCCCCTTGATGCGGCCGTAGCCCTGCAGGTGGGTGACCTTGTTCTTCTTGAACAGGAACCCGATGCCCTTGGAGAGCTGGTCCGCCACGCCCCGGCTGCGCTTCTGGGCGGGACCCAGGGAGATCTTCATGTCCCCGACCAGGATGCCGTGGGACTCCCCGTGCTTCATCTCGTTGACCAGCAGGGCGCTCGTCAGGAGGGCCTTGGTGGGGATGCAGCCGATGTTCAGGCAGACGCCACCGAGCTTGTCCACCTCGACGCAGGCGGCCTTCAGCCCGAGCTGCGCCGCGCGGATCGCGGCCACGTATCCGCCCGGTCCGCTCCCGATGACGATGACGTCGAACTGATCAGCCACGTGGATCTCCTTCCTGGTGAGGCCGGCAAAGTCCCCAAAGCTAGGCCGGGGGTGGGAGGGGGTAAAGCGTTCGGGGTCTGCCGTGGCATCGGGCCCGGCGGCCCGCGCGGGGCGCCCGGCGGGGAGGACGAGGCGACAGCCGGCACGCCGTGCCGGGCAGGGGTGCGGAGGCGACCGGCGTCAGTAGGCCTTCTCGTGCACCGCCCGGACGGATCGCCCGGACGGATCCACCACTTCGGACAGGGCCTGCGACCACGCCAGCGCCTCCGGCGTGCTGCACGCCACGGAGGGCCCGCCCGGCACGCACTCGGCGGCCGAGGCCAGGGGGAAATGGCGCTCGAAGATCGTCCGGTAGAAATAGCCCTCCTTGGTGGCCGGAGGGTGGATCGGGAACCGCGCGGGCGCCCGGGCCATCTCCTGGTCCGTGACGGAGGACTCGGCGTGCGCCTTCAGGGAGTCGATCCAGCCGTAGCCCACGCCGTCGGAGAACTGCTCCTTCTGCCGCCAGGCCACCGAGGCCGGCAGCAGATCCTCGAACGCCTCCCGCAGGATGTGCTTCTCCATGCGGCCCTTGCCGGCCATCTTGACCGCCGGGTCGAGCGCCATGGCCACGTCCAGGAACTCGCGGTCCAGGAAGGGCACGCGCGCCTCCACCCCCCAGGCCGCCATGGCCTTGTTGGCGCGCAGGCAGTCGAAGAGGTGCAGCCGGTCCAGCTTGCGCACCGTCTCCTCGTGGAAGGACCGGGCGTCGGGCGCGTGGTGGAAGTACAGGTAGCCCCCGAAGACCTCGTCCGACCCCTCTCCCGACAGCACCATCTTGATGCCCATGGCCCGGATGCGCCGCGCCATCAGGTACATGGGCGTGGCGGCCCGGATGGTGGTCACGTCGTAGGTCTCGAGGTGCCAGATCACGTCGGAGAGCGCGTCGATGCCCTCCTGCACCGTGAAGTGGAACTCGTGGTGGACCGTCCCGATGTGCTCCGCCACCGTGCGCGCGGCGGCCAGGTCGGGGGAGCCTTCCAGGCCCACCGCGAACGAGTGCAGGCGGGGCCACCAGGCGGGACTCTGGTCGTCGTCCTCGATGCGCCGCTCTGCGAACCGCCGAGCCACGGCCGAGATGATGGACGAATCCAGACCCCCCGACAGCAGCACCCCGTAGGGCACGTCCGACATGAGCTGGCGGTGCACGGCCGCCTCGAGCGCCTCGCGCACCCGGGCGGGATCCGTGGGACCGCCGGCGACGGCGTCGTAGTCCCGCCAGGTGGGCTCGTAGTAGCGGCGGGGCTCGCTCTCGCGGCTGTCCCAGAGGTGGCCGGGCGGGAACTCCCGGACCGTGTGGCAGATGGAGGTGAGCGCCTTCATCTCGGATGCCACGAACAACGTGCCGTGCTCGTCGTAGCCGGTGTAGAGCGGGATCACCCCGATCGGGTCGCGTCCGATCAGCCAGCGGTCGGCGTCCCGGTCGTAGAGCACGAAGGCGAAGATCCCGTTGAGATCGTTCAGGAAGTCCGTGCCCCTCTCCCGGTAGAGGGGCAGGATGATCTCGCAGTCGGACGCCGTCTGGAACGCGTAGGGCTCCCCGAGGCGGCCGCGGAGCTCCTGGTGGTTGTAGATCTCGCCGTTGACGGCCAGGACGGCGCCCCCGTCCGGCGCATGCAGCGGCTGGGCGCCGCTCAGCACATCGACGATGGCCAGGCGCTCATGGACCAGGATGGCCCGGTCGGAGCTGAAGACCCCCGACCAGTCCGGCCCGCGGTGGCGTTGCAGCTTGGAGAGCTCCAGGGCCCGGGCGCGCAGCGCGGCCGGGTCGGAGTGCAGGTCGAGGATTCCGAGGATCGAGCACATGGCCTGTCGGGGACGTGGGTCGCGTGAATGCTAGGTCGCGCGGGCGGTGCGACCAAGCCCTGTGCCGTCACGGGTCCGCGACCTGCGGCGTGCTCGGCGGTGCCCTGTCCCGGCCCGTGGCGCTCTCCGCACCGGTCCGCAGTGGGGGCCACGCCCCCGGCCGAAGAAGACGCCCCCGAATCCCGTACTCCTTGTGTGCGCACCGCCACCGGGCCCTATTCCGCCCGGAGCGGCGGGCAGACCGCGCATGCCCTCGGACCCTCAGCGGAGTCAACCAGCGATGTGGATCCTCCTGGTCGTCGGAGCCCTGATCCTCTTCGGGATCATGGCCTACAACAGCCTCGTGCGCCTGCGGGAGCGGGCGGACGGCGCCTGGTCCGACATCGACGTCCAGCTCAAGCGCCGCTACGACCTGGTGCCGAACCTGGTCGAGACGGTGAAGGGCTACGCCTCGCACGAGCAGGAGACCCTGGAGCGCGTCATCCAGGCCCGCAACCGCGCCATCGGCGCGTCCGGGCCGGCCGATCAGGCGCAGGCGGAGAACGTGCTGACGGGAGCGCTGCGGCAGCTCTTCGCCTTGGCGGAGTCCTATCCGCAACTCCAGGCCGCGGGCGGCTTCCGGGACCTGCAGGGTCAGCTCTCCGACATCGAGGAGAAGATCAGCCAGGCCCGCCGCTACTACAACGCGGTCGTGCGCGACTACAACAGCAAGCTGAAGACGATCCCCACCAACCTGGTGGCCAACGCCTTCAACTTCGAGACGCGCGAGTACTTCGAGATGGACGAGGCGGAGCGCGCCGCCCCCAAGGTGGACTTCTCCTGACGCGCATGCGCTGGCGCGAATCAGCGGCCGCGGCCCTCGTCCTCCTGGCCGCGGCCGCCCCCGCCCGGGGGCAGCAGCGCAGCATCGCCTTCGATCGGTTCGACGCGGTCGTGGAGGTCGCGACCGACGGGTCCATCGAAGTGCGGGAGCGCATCGAGGTCACGTTCACCGGAGCGTGGAACGGCATCTTCCGTCGTATTCCGGTGCGGTACGAGACGCCGCAGGGCTTCGGGTACAAGCTCTTCCTGGACGTGGAATCCGTCACGGACGAATCGGGGACCGAGCTCGAGCACTGGGTCACCGACGAGCAGGGCCACCGCCAGGTGAAGATCCGCGTCCCCGGGGCCGTGGATGCCACGCGCACGGTGGCCATCCGCTACAGCGTCCCGAACGCGCTCCGGTTCTTCGAGGAGCACGACGAGCTCTACTGGAACGTGACGGGGGACGAGTGGGAGGGCGGCATCGGGGCCGCGTCCGCGCGCATCACGTTGCCGACCGGTGTGGAGAACGTGCGCACCAACGCCTGGACCGGCGTGTACGGCGCCACCAGCCAGAACGCCGAGATCCAGGCGCAGGGCAACGAGATCTACGTGGAGACCACCGCGCCGCTCCAGTATCGCGAGGGCCTCACCGTGGCCATCGCCTGGAACCCCGGCGTGGTGGCCCGGCCGGGGCCGCTCGCGAAGGCGCTCCGCTTCCTGCGCTCCAACGTGGTGTTGACCTTCCCGCTGTTCTTCGGCTGGCTGTTCTTCGGGCTCTGGCGCCGGAAGGGGCGCGATCCCGCCAAGGGCAGCATCACCGCGCAGTACGACCCGCCCGAAGGCCTGCGGCCCGCGGAGCTGGGCACGCTCATCGATGCCACACCGCACATGCGCGACATCACGGCGACGCTCGTGGACCTGGCGGTGCGGGGCTACATCCGCCTGGAGGAAGTGGACCGGGAAGGGCTGCTCAAGTTCGGAAGCACGATGCAGATCCAGCGCGTGAAGGACCGGTCCACCTGGAGCGAGCTGCACGCGCACGAGCGCAAGATGCTCGAGGGTCTGTTCGAAGGCGGCGTCGACACCGTCACCACGGACGAGCTCAAGCAGGACTTCTATGTCCACCTGGGCGGCATCAAGGACGGGATCTGGGACCGCCTGCTGCAGAAGGGCTTCTACGACGAGCGTCCCGACAAGGTGGCGGCCAAGTACACGCTGCTGGCCCTGCTGGCCGTGGTGGCCACGCTGGTGTTGAGCGTCATGCTGGCGGCGCGCTTCTTCCTGCCCACGATCACCATCTTCGTGGCGACCATCGGCACGGCTGCCCTGACCATCCCCTTCGCGGTGCTCATGCCCGCGCGCACGGTCGGAGGCGTCAAGGCGCTCGAGCACGTGCTGGGCTTCGAGGAGTTCCTGAGCCGCGCGGACGGGGACCGTCTGCGCCGCATGAGCATCGACCCGCAGGCCTTCGAGCGCTTCCTGCCCTATGCCATGGCGCTCGGGGTCGAGGGTCGGTGGGCCAAGGCGTTCGAGGGGATCTACACGACCCCGCCCCAGTGGTACACGAGCCACCGCGGCGGGCCGTTCCGCCCGGCCCTCTGGGTGTCGGACCTGTCGGGGCTGACCGACTCCACGTCCCGGGCCATGGCCTCCACACCGGCCCGGTCTTCGGGCTCCTCCGGCAGCTCCGGCTTCAGCGGCGGGGGCGGCTTCAGCGGGGGCGGGTTCGGGGGTGGCGGCGGGGGCGGCTGGTAGGGGAGTTACGGAAAGATCCCGCGGTTCTGATAGACCCGCGCGATCTTCCCGATGGCGTGGATGTACGCGGCCGTGCGCAGGTCCACGGTGTGCGTGCGCGACACCTCCGCGAGGTTCCGGTACGCTCCCACCATGGTGTCCTCCAGACCCGAGCGTACGAGGTCGATCTCCCCTGCCCCGGCAGCGGCCCGTTCGCGCACGAGCGGGTCGAGCGGACGGCCGGCCAGGTCTTCCACGGCGGCCAGGATGCGGCGGTTGCTGGCCTCCTCGAAGCGCCGTTCCATCCGGCCGAAGCGGATGTGCGAGAGGTTCTTGATCCACTCGAAGTAGGAGACGGTCACACCACCGGCGTTCAGGTACATGTCGGGCAGGATCTGCACGCCGCGCGAAAGCAGCTGATCGGCGGCCCCGGCGGTGGTGGGGCCGTTGGCGGCCTCGGCCAGGATGCGGGCCTGGATCCGGGGCGCGTTCTCCTCGGTGATGACGTTCTCGAGCGCGGCCGGCACCAGGATCTCGCAGTCCAGCTCGAGCGCGTCCGCCGAGCGGGCCAGGAACCGGGTGGCGCCCGGACACCCCTCCAGCGTGCCGTGCTCGCGGAAGTGCGCGAGCGCCGTCTCCGCGTCCAGCCCGTCCGGATTCGCGATGGCGCCGTTGTATTCGGCCAGGGCCACGAGCACGCCCCCCGCCTCCTGGAGGAACAGCGCCGCGTGTGAGCCCACGTTCCCCAGGCCCTGCACCACGACCCGCTTGCCCGCCAGGCCGGGGGGGAGACCCAGCCCCTTCATCACCTCGGTGTCGTCGCAGAGCTCCCGAACCCCGAACAGGACGCCTCGCCCGGTCGCCTCCACGCGGCCGGCGATGCCGCCCTCCTCCACCGGCTTGCCGGTCACGCACCCGGCCGCCTCCAGCTTGTCGGGAGCCAGCGTCGCGTAGGTGTCGACGATCCACGCCATCTCCCGCCCGCCGGTCCCGTAGTCCGGCGCCGGCACATCCACCCCGGGCCCGATCAGGTTGCGGACGGCCAGCTCGTACGTGTAGCGGCGCGTGATGCGCTCGAGCTCCGCGTCGGAGTAGGCATTGCGGTCGATCCGCACCGCTCCCTTGGCGCCGCCGAAGGGGACGTCCACCATCGCGCACTTGTAGGTCATCAAGGACGCCAGCGCGATCACCTCGTCCTCGTTGGCATGATCGGCGAAGCGGATGCCTCCCTTCACGGGCGTGCGATGGGCGCTGTGGTGGGCCCGCCAGGCCTGCACCACCTCGATGGTCCCGTCGTCGCGCTTCAAGGGGAAGTGGAAGGCGTAGACGGCGTTGCACGTCCGGATCTGGTGCAGCAGATCCGCGCCGACGCCGGTGTAGGGAGCGGCCTTGTCGAAGTAGCGGTCGACCTGGGCGGAGAAGCTGGGGGTGGTGGAGGCCACGGATGTCTCCTGGGGAGGAAGCGGCTCGGGTCCCGAAACGTGGTGGGGCGCGCCGCGAGGAGCAAAGCGTTCGGTCCCCGCCCTGCCGCGCCCGGCAGCAGCTTCGCGCAACCGCGCGATCGGGGTGGGGGTCGCCGACGATCGGCGCTGGCGGCCGCGGGGCTGGCGCCCACCGGGTCACCGTCCTACTCGTTACGGTTCGTCAGCGCGCCACGTCTTCTTCCGCAACGAGGTCCCATGAGAGCGAAGATCCTCCTCACGACCGTGCTCGGCCTGGCCCTGGCGTGCCAGCCCGCCCCGGAAAGCCCCGCCGCCGAGGCGCCTGCCGCCCAGCAGCGTCCGGTGGACACGGTCTTCATCGAGGAGATGACGTGGACGGAGATCCGCGCCGCCATCGACTCGGGCAAGACCACGCTCATCATCCCCACCGCGGGCACCGAACAGAACGGCCCCCACATGGTGATGGGGAAGCATCGGTACATCATCGAGATGGCGGCCGACCGCATCGCGCGGCAGCTGGGGAACGCGCTCGTGGCGCCCACCGTCACCTACGTGCCCGAGGGCAACATCGATCCGCCGTCGGGTCACATGCGCTACGCGGGCAGCATCACCGTGCCCAACGACGTCTTCATGTCGATCGTCGAGTGGGGAGCGCGCAGCGGTGCGGTGCACGGCTTCACGGACATCGCGCTGATCGGCGACAGCGGCGGCAACCAGCGCGGCATGGAGGAGGTCGCCAACATGCTCAACGCCGAGTGGGGCGGCTCGCCGGCGCGCGTGCACTTCATCCCGGACTACTATTCGGCCAACGGCTTCGGCGAGTGGGTGATGGCCCAGGGCGAGCCCGAAGAGGCCGTGGGCAGCCACGCCGGCATCCTGGACACGTCGCTGCTCATGTACGTGAACTCGGACCACATCCGCATGGACAAGCTCGCGCCGCTGGGCGGCGGGGAGGGCAGCGGGGTCTCGGGTGACCCGACGCGGGCGTCGGTCGAGCGCGGCGAGCAGGGCATGGAGATGCGGGTGGACGTCGCGGTGAAGCAGATCCGCGAGAAGATCGCGGCCAACTGACCCTCGCCCCGTGTGAGCGCGCGGGGCCAGGACGGAGACGCCGGGAGTGGCGGGGCGAGCGCCCCACCGCCCCGGCGTCTCTACGATCCGCGGACCCGGGATCGGGTGGCGGGGCGGCAGCGGCGCCGGATCGCCGGGTTGGTGGCGATCGTCGCGGTCGTCTCCGGCGCCCTGGTCGCCGGCCTGCACGCGAGCGAACTGCCCTTCCTCGCGCGACCGCTCGGGCTTTGCCCCGACGGCACACCCCTGTACGACTGCGCCATCCCCGTCTGGACGCACGCCGCCGCCGGAGCGCTAGGCGCGGGCGTCTTCTTCCTGCTCCTGCTCCCGCTCGTGCCCCTCGCGGGGCGGAGGGTCCGCCCTTCCGTGTACTGCCGCGGGTGCGACCGCATGGGGTGGGTGGCGGACCTCGTCGGCACGAACGGTCGCTGCCCCCACTGCGGGAGCGAGCGCCATGACTTCTTCGTCATGGACGTACGGGCCGTCTTCCTGGGCGGCAGCACGCTCTTCCTGCCGCGGCAGGAGGTCCTCGCCGACGTGACCGGCTCCGCGCTCCTCGAACGCGACGATGGCTCCCGGCCGGCACCAACCTCCTGACCCCTACCGGTGCTGGTCCACCAGGATCGGATTGCCGTCCGGATCGACGGCCGTGAAATAGGCGGGTCCGGTGGTCGACTCGTCGGCCTGCTCCACCAGGGTGATGCCCGCTTCCTTGAGGTGCCGTTGCAGCTCGCGCACGTCCGTGAAGCTGTCCAACTCCTTCGCGTCACTGTCCCAGCCGGGATTGAACGTCAGGATGTTCTTCTCGAACATGCCCTGGAACAGACCGATCACGGCGTTCCCGTTCTTCAACACGCACCAGTTCTGGCTCACGTCGCCGCCCTTCTGGCGGAAGCCGAACGTCTCGTAGAAGGCCTTCGACGCCTGCAGGTCCTTCACGGCCAGGCTGATCGAGAATGCACCCAGTTCCATGTCGTCTTCTCTCCTGTCGAGGGATGGGGTCCGTTCGGATGTCGGTGATGCCGCCGGTCGCCCCGACGGACGCTACGGGGACATGGGCCAGCGCTGCCGCGCCTCCCGCCTAGCCGGCCGGGACGGCTCCTCCCGGGCTCGGCGCCTCACCGGTCCTCGAGCGCTTGCGACTGTGCACACCCGCGGCGACCAGCGTGAAGAGCAGGCCCACCGGGAGCGGCTCGATGAACGTGAACGCGATGTTGATCAGGGGATTGCGATACAGATCGCGGAAGTCCGCCAGCTCCTGGGCGCGCGCCTCCAGTCGCTCCGGGGGCGCTCCCGCGGCACGCTCCTTCTCCAGCAGGTACTCACCGTAGCGTTCGCCGAAGTCCGGCATGAATCCATAGTAGATCACCTCCCAGGTCGCGACGTAGCAGGCGGTCGTCACCAGCGTGATGCCCGCACCCACGGCCAGCGCCCGCCCGAAGCCGATGGTCCCACCCGCGACCGTGTCGCGATATCTCCGAACGCCGACCCAGACCATCAGGAAGGCCAGGACCATGGACGTGTAGCCCACGATCATGGCGTTGTCGAAGCCGATCCGGTCCTGGAACGGCAGGGCCAGCAGCATCATCGCGGACAGCAGGCCGCCGCCGATGAGGCCGAACGTCAGGACGATTCTGCGCATGGGTGGCTCCGGGCTCGAGGATCCGACCCCGCCACGGTAACGCGGACCGCCCTCACCCGCCTCACCCGAAAGGACGATTCTGGCCTCCACGGGCCGAAATCGTACGAACGGGGGAGTGACGGGCCCCCTGGGAAGCTGTGGGAGCGTGCAATGGAGTTCCTCGGCCTCCGCGGTCGCGGCCGTGGATGCCAGCGGGCAGGTCCGGGCGGGAGCGCCGGGAGTGCGGCGTCGGCCAGGGGGGGCAGCGGCGCGTGGACGAAGCTCCCCTACGGGATGAGCCCCAACTCCCGCCCCCTCTGCACGGCCTGGGTGCGCCGCCGGGCGCCCAGCTTGGTGAAGAGGTTGCCCAGGTGGGTCTTCACGGTGTTGGCGCTCACATGGGACCGGGCGGCGATCTCCTTGGTGCTCAGGCCCTCCGCCGCCAGCTCCAGCATCTCCAGCTCGCGCGGGGTGAGGCCGAGCGCCTCCACCTGGGCCTCGTTTCGTACGAACGTGTCGGGAGCCGGGACCGGCACCTCCCGGACCACGAGGGTCTCACGGGGCCGGGTCAGCTTCAGGCCGATCCAGATGCCGACGCCGGCGAAGAGGGCGCCGACCAGGGCGCCGTAGATCTCGACCGAGTGGGCCACGACCAGCCATCGGTACTCGATCAACCGCAGGACCGCGATGAGCACGCCCGCCACGACCCCGAAGAGCAGGACCGTCCTTCCCATGCCTCCGTCCCTCGGATGCGCGTCGGGCTCCCCCGGCGGGGGAGCCCGTTCGAACTCCGCTCCGAACCCCGGTCGGGCCGGATCGGCGCCATGTCCGGCGCGCACTCGCCGCGTCGGAAGATCCGACTGCAAGACGCGCTCTACAGCAGGACCGCGCCCGGCTCCTCCAGCATCCCCTTCAGTGTCTGGAGGAAGCGCGCACCGGTGGCCCCATCGATCACGCGGTGGTCGCAGCTCATGGTGATCTTCATGCGCGGCACGAAGCGCACACCCTCGAGCGGGTCCTCCACCGGCCACTCCTCGATCCCGCCGATCGCCAGGATCCCCGCCTCCGGCGGGTTGATGACCGCCGTGAACTCGTAGATCCCGAACATGCCCAGGTTGGAGATGGAGAAGGTGGAGCCGGTGTACTCGTCCGGCTTCAGCTTCTTCTCGCGGGCGCGGCCGGCCATGTCCTTCACCTCGCGCGCGATCTGCGCCACGCCCTTCACATGCGCGTCGCGCACCACCGGGGTGATCAGCCCGTCCTCGATGGCGACGGCCACGCCGATGTGCACGCGGTTGAAGCGGCGGATCTTGTCCCCCAGCCAGTGCGCGTTGCACTCGGGATGGCGCGTCAGCGCCGCGGCGGTCGCGCGGATGATCAGGTCGTTGAGCGAGACCTTCTCCCCGTAGGGCTCGAGCAGGGCGTTGATCCGCGCGCGGGCCTCCTGCATCCGCGTCATGTCGACGTGGATGTTCAGGAAGAAGTGCGGGACCGGCCCCAGCGACTCGGTCAGGCGGCGCGCGATGGTCTTGCGCACCTGGCTGAGCGGGATGTCCTCCGATTCGGGTCCGCTCAGCGTCATGACCGGCGCCGGGGCCGGGGCGCCCGCCTTGGGCGCGGCCTTCTCCGGTCCGCGCGCGAGCGCCGCCTCGATGTCCTTCTTGACGATGCGACCCCCGGGACCCGAACCCTCCACGTGCGAGAGGTCCACGCCGGACTCGCTGGCCACGCGCCGCGCCAGCGGCGAGGCCTTCACGCGTCCGCCGTCGGCCGGCGCCGACTTCGCCTCGCTGGAGGCATCGGTCCCCGCCGCCTCGGCTTCCGGCTCGTCGGCCTCGGGCGCCTCGTCCTCCGGCTCGGCCGCGGGCTCGTCGGCTGCGGGCTCCTGCGTGTCCGACGCCTTCGCGGCCGGGGCAGCGCCGTCGCCTCCCGAAGGACCGGAGATCCCGCTGATGTCCTCGTCCGCGCCGGCGATCACACCGATCACCGCACCGACGGGGGCCACACCGCCTTCGGCCACGAAGATCTTCCGGAGCACGCCCTCGCCCCGGGCCACGAGCTCCATGGTCGCCTTGTCGGTCTCGATCTCGGCGAGCAGCTCCCCGTTGCTGACGGAGTCGCCCTCCGCCTTGAGCCACTTCACGACCTGCCCCTCCTCCATGGTGGGAGAGAGGGCTTCCATGTGCACCTTGGTAGCCATCAGCGGTACAGGACCTTGTTGCACGCCTCGACCACCCGCTTGGCGGTGGGCTTGGCGAGCTGCTCGAGGTTCTTGGCGTAGGGCATGGGAACGTCCGCCTGCGTCACGCGCAGCACGGGAGCATCCAGGTGGTCGAAGGCCTCCTCCTGGATCAGGGCCGCGATCTGCGCGCCCACTCCGGCGTACGGCCACCCTTCTTCGACGTAGACCACGCGGTTGGTCTTGCGCACCGTGGCGAGGATGGCGTCCACGTCCAGCGGACGCAGCGAGCGCAGGTCCAGCACGTCCGCCTGCACGCCGTCCTTCTCCAACTGTCCGGCCGCCTGCAGGGCCAGGTGCACCATCTTGCCGTGGGTGATGATGGAGACGTCCGACCCCTCGCGCTTGAGGTCGGCCACGCCGAGCGGCACGATGTGGTCTCCGTCGGCGGGATCGGGCACCTCGCCCTTCACGTTGTAGAGGAGCTCTCCCTCCATGAAGGCCACGGGATCGTTGTCGCGGATGGCCGCCTTGAGCAGCCCCTTGGCATCCGCGGGCGTGCCCGGCGTGACCACCTTGATGCCGGGCGCGTGCACGTACCAGACCTCGCAGGCCTGGGAGTGCTGCGCCGAGAGCTGCAACGCCGCCCCGGTAGGCCCGCGGAACACCATCGGGATGCCGATCTGGCCGCCCGACATGTAGAGCGTCTTGGCCGCGGAGTTGAGGACCTGGTCCAGCGCCAGGATCGAGAAGTTGAACGTCATGAACTCGATGACGGGACGCAGCCCCACCATCGCCGCACCTACGCCCAGCCCCGCGAAGCCGAGCTCGGAGATGGGGGTGTCCACCACGCGGCGGGGCCCGAACTGATCCAGCAGGCCCTTCGAGACCTTGTAGGCACCGTCGTACTCGGCGACCTCCTCACCCATGAGGAAGACGCTCTCATCGCGTGCCATCTCCTCGGCCAGCGCCTCGTTCAGCGCCTCCCGGTACGTGATCTGGCGCGCGCTCACCGGTCCCTCCCGTCGAAGAAGAGCCGGCCGTGCTCGTTGAGGTCGGCGTACACGTTCTCGTAGAGCTGCGTCTCGGGCGGCTGGGGCGAGTTGTCCGCGAACTCCACCGCCGCGTTGCAGATCTCCCGCACCTTCCGGTCGATCTCCTCGAGCTGGTGCTGCTCCAACCAGCCCGCCTCCATCATCCGGTCGCGCAGGAGGTGGATGGGATCCTGGCGGGCGATGCGCTCCTCCACCTCCTCCTTGGAGCGGTAGGTGCCGGAGACGGGATCCGACATCGAGTGACCCTTGAAGCGGTACGTGAGGACGTCCACGTAGCGCGGGCCGCCCCCGGCACGCACCTCGGCGATCAGGCGCTCGAAGTGCCGGTAGGTGGCCAGGACGTCCTGCCCGTTCACCTGGCTGGTGGCGATGTCGTACGAGGCGGCGCGTTGCACGATCGGGGTGGTGGAGACGCGCGAGAACTTGGTCCCCATCCCGTAGTCGTTGTTCTCGACGACGAAGATGACGGGCAGGCTCCAGATGGCCGCCATGTTGAGCGACTCGTGGAACGCCCCCTGGTTGACCGCCGCTTCGCCCATGAAGCAGATGCAGACCTGCTCGCCCCCCCGGTAGCGGATGGCCCAGGCGATCCCGGTGGCCAGCGCCGTCTGGGCGCCGACGATGCCGTGCCCGCCCATGAAGCCGGCCGCGGCATCGAAGATGTGCATGGAGCCGCCGTTCCCGCTGGAGGCACCGTCGGCCCGTCCGAACAGCTCGGCCATGACCTGCTTGGGATGGACGCCCTTGGCCAGCGCCTGGGTGTGCTCCCGGTACGCAGTGATGACGTAGTCGTCATCCCGGAGCGGCTTGATGGTCCCCGCCGCCGTGGCCTCCTGCCCGATGTGCAGGTGGCAGAAGCCTCCGATCTTCCCGATGGCATACGCCTCCTCCGCCGCTTCCTCGAAGCGGCGGTAGAGGAGCATGTCCGCCAGGAGGTCCAGGCACTGGGTCCTGGAGAAGCCCAGCATGGGCCCGTCCGCGTCACCGCCCCGGCCGGGCGACCGCGCCTCGACCTCCCTGGTATGCGTGTCGGCCATCTCTCTCCCGTCGAGGCGGACCGGTGGCCCGCCGTTGATGGATCGTTGCACGTGTTGGTCTGACTTGAAGATCAGGACTTGTCGCCGAAGGCGCGCCCCGGCCGCCCGACGTCCAGCTGCACCAGCTTGTTCCCCAGTCCGGCGAAGTGCCCGGTCGGCAGCTCGGCCGGTGCCAGCACGTCCGCCTCCAGAACGCTCTGGATGCGGCCGGGCCCCCCGGCCTCCACCTCCCGCGCCTGCTCCTTGGCGTGGTAGCTCGACCGGACCAGGGGTCCGGACTCCACGTGCTTGAAGCCCAGCTCCTGCTCGCCCACACGCTTCCATTCCGCGAACTCGTCGGGCGTCACCCACCGGGCCACGGGGATGTGCATGGGAGATGGTCTCAGATACTGCCCCAGGGTGAGGATGTCGACCGCGGCCTCCCGCAGATCGATCATCGCCTGCCGGACCTCGTCCGGCTCCTCGCCCATGCCCAGGATGATCCCCGTCTTGGTGAGGATGTCGGGCCGGATGCGCTTCGACGCGCCGAGGAAGGAGATCGAACGCCAGTAGCGACCGCCGGGACGGACGTCCGGGTGCAGCCGCTCGACCGTCTCCAGGTTGTGGCCCAGGATCGCGGGGCTGGAATCCAGCACCACGGCCAGCGCCTCCTCGTCCCCCTTGAAGTCCGGGATGAGCAGCTCGACCGAGCAGCCCGGGACCGCAGCGTGGATCCGCCGGACCGTCTCCGCGTAGATGCCCGCGCCCCCGTCCGGGAGCTCGTCGCGGTTCACGGACGTGATGACCACGTGCTCCAGGCCCATCGAGGCCACGGTCTCCGCGACCCTGCGCGGCTCGTCCTGGTCCAGCTCCGTGGGCATGCCGTGCGCCACCCCGCAGTACTTGCAGGCGCGCGTGCAGACGTCCCCCAGGATCATGAAGGTGGCCGTGCCGGCCTCCCAGCACTCACCGATGTTGGGGCAGCCCGCCTCCTCGCAGACCGTGTGGAGTGCCTCGGTCCGCATGAGCTTCTTGAGGCGGAGGTAGTTGGCCCCGCCCGGGGAGCGCACCTTCAACCACTCGGGCTTGCGGGCCCGCAACTCGACGGTGGCCAGGCCCTCGTGGGCCCGGATCCGCGACGAGCCCTTGGGCTTGACCACGCCGGTGTCCTTCCCGGCGGGCGCGTATCCCCGAGGGGTCTGGGTCGTGGTGTCCGACACGGCACCGTCCTGCGTTGGATCCGAAGGAAACGGGGCCCGTTTCAGGGGCCCCGCCGCGCACGGCCGTCACCGGCCGTACAGCCCGTCAAACCTACCCAGGACCGGAAGGGCCGGGCAACGGACGGAGCCGCACCCCACCTGCGGGCGTTCCGCCCGCGCCGGCCGGACCGCGGTGGCGGGAGCGGGAGCACCCCATGGCGCGTCGCGTCCTCCGCGCGGGCGCGCCCCGGAAGGAATTGCCGCCTTGCGCGCCGCGCCCGTGGCACACGGTGAAACCCCTTGCCGCATACGGCAGAACGGGCGTCGCGCAATCCTCCGCATACGGTTGGATGCGGAAGGGTATTCCTAGGATAACTACACCTATGTCAAGGACTTGTGGTCGGTGGACCCGCCCGGGTACGCTTTCTGCTCATGCGGTGGACCGTATCACTCCCGCGCTCGACCAACCCGAGGACCGGTCTTGGCCATCAACGAGCTTCCGGACGTGGAAGCCGGGCTCCAGCACGAGCTCGCCACGCACCTCCGCCGCGAGAGCTATCTCCCGGAGCTGGCGTACGTCCTCCTCAGCGGCCTCGCCGTCTTCCTGCTCTGGCCGCTCGTCCCGGGCACGCAACTGGCCGCCTGGTTCACCCTCGTCGGGGTCGTGTCCGTGGTCCGCCTGCTGGTCCGGCGGGACCTGCGGACGGGATCGGGAAGCGACGCGCAGGTCTTCCGCCGCACCCTGGTCTGCGCCGTCGCGGGCGCCTTGACCTGGAGCCTGGGCCCGCTGTGGTTCGCGCGGTCGCTGACCATGGTGGAGCTCGGCCTGTTCACGGCCATCGCTGCCGGCCTGCTCGCGGGCGCCATGTCCTCCCTGGCCGCCCACCGGGTGGCGTTCGTGGGCGTGCTGTCCTCCCTGCTCCTGCCCCTCGCCGCGGCCACCCTGCTCAACGGCATGGATCGCCCGCAGCTGACGGGGCTGGCGCTCATCGGGATCTGCATCGTCGTTCTCCACACCCTCTACGTCCGCTTCCACGAAGCGCTCGTCGATGCGGTGCTCACCGGCAAGCGCCTCGAGATCAGCGAAGCCGGGGCGGAGCGGGAACGGGCGTTCTACGGCGCGCTCTTCGCCGCCACGCCCACGGCGGTGGCCGCCCTGCGGCCGGATGGGACCGTCATCGCGGTCAACCCGGCCTTCGAGCGTCTGTTCGGATATCCGGCCGACGAGGTGATCGGCGCCGAGCTGGACGAGCTCATCACGCCCGAAGGAGAGCGCGGCTCCGCCCGCGCCCTGACGAGCCGGGTGAGCCGGGGGGAGACGGTCTCCACCACGCTGGAGCGGCGCAGCAAGGACGGACGGCTGCTGGACCTGTACGTGGCGGCGGCACCGGTGACGCACGCCGATGGCGAGAACGTCCTCGTGCTCTACGAGGATCGCACTGCGGAGCGGCGTGCCCGGCGCGCGGTGCGGGAGACGGAGCGGAAGTACCGCGACCTGGTGGAATCGTCGTCGGACATGGTGTGGAGTCTCGACGCCCAGGGTCGTTGGACCTTCCTGAACGCTTCAGCCGAGAAGATCTACGGCCTGCCCCGGGACCAGATGATCGGGCGACCGGCCCTGGAGCGCTGCGATCCCGAGCGCCTCCGACCCGACAGCCGCGCCTTCGCCGACCTGGTGGCGGGTGCCGAGCTCACCGACTACGAGACCGTACATCTCGCGCTGGACGGATCGCCCCGCCACCTCAGCTTCTCCGGCCGCGTCATCCGCGACGAGAGCGGACGGGTGGCCGGTGCGCACGGCACCGCCCGCGACGTGAGCGAGCGCGCTGCCGCGCGCCGCGCGCTGGAGGAGGCCCGGGAGCTGGCGGAGCGCGCCGCGCAGGCCAAGAGCACCTTCCTGGCCAACATGAGCCACGAGATCCGCACCCCGATGAACGGCGTGATCGGGATGACGGAGCTCCTGCTGGACACGGAGCTGAGCGCCGAGCAGCGCCGCTCCGCCGAGCTGATCCACGGGTCGGCCGAATCGCTGCTGCGGGTCATCAACGAGATCCTCGACTTCTCCAAGATCGAGGCCGGACGCGTCGACCTGGAGGAGATCTCCTTCGATCTGCCGTCGCTGGTGGACGGCACCGTGCGGCTGCTGGCGATCGAGGCCTCGACCAAGGGCGTCGAAGTGCTCTACGACGTCGCCCCGGACGTCCCGCGCCGCGTGCTGGGCGACGCCGGCCGCGTGCGCCAGGTGCTCACCAACCTCGTCGGCAACGCGGTCAAGTTCACCGACGAGGGCGAGGTCATCGTGACGGTGCAGCTCGTCTCGTCCCTCGGCGACCGGGCTCGCGTCGTGTTCACCGTGCAGGACACGGGCATCGGGATCCCCTCCGACAAGATCGACCAGGTCTTCAACGACTTCTCCCAGGCGGAGCTGTCCTACACGCGTCGGTACGGAGGGACGGGCCTCGGCCTGGCCATCGCCCGCAGACTCGTCGAGAAGATGGGCGGCGAGATCAGCGTGCGCAGCACGCCGGGGACCGGCTCCAGCTTCCTGTTCGAGGTGCCGCTGCGCATCGACGAGCGACGCACGAGCCCGGTCGCGCGCCGTCGCCCCCGGTCGCTCGCCGACGTGCGCGTGCTGGTGGCGGACGACAGCGACCGCAGCCGCGGTCTCGTCACCCGGGTCATGCGCGATGCGGAAGCCGACGTCGACGAAGTGCAGGACGGCGCCAGCGCGCTCACGCGCGTACGGCGCGCCGCCGAGGCGGGGGAGCCGTACCGGTTGCTGATCCTCGACGCCAACATGCCGGGCATGACCGGTTTCGACCTGGCGCGCGCCATCCGCGACGACGAGACGCTGGGCGAGACGCAGATCATCATGCTGACCTCCGCCGGGATGCACGGCGACGGTCAGCGTTGTCGCGACCTCGGCATCCTGGGCTATCTGCCCAAGCCGGTCGCGCGGCATGAGCTGCTGCGCGTGGCGGCCACCGTGATGGAGAGCGCCGGCGAAGCGGGGGAACGGCGCGAGCTGATCACGCGTCACACCATCGACGAGGTGCGGGATCGGCTCGACATCCTGCTCGTCGAGGACAATCCCGTGAACCAGCAGGTCGCGGCGGGGCTGCTGCGCAAGCGCGGACACACGGTGGATGTCGTGGAGAACGGACGGCTCGCGGTCGACGCGGTACGTGCCGGCCGGTACCACGTGGTGCTCATGGACGTGCAGATGCCGGAGATGGACGGCATCACCGCCACCAAGCTGATGCGCGAGGATCCCACGCTGCAGGACCTGCCCATCGTGGCGCTGACCGCGCACGCGCTGAACGACGAGCGCACCCAGTGCCTCGAGGCCGGCATGAACGCCTTCGTCTCCAAGCCCTTCAAGCCGCACGAGCTGTTCGCGGCCGTGGAGGGCTGGGGAGCGATGGGCGCGGCCCTGGCGGCGTCCCAGGACGACGAGCCTGCAGCGGAGGCACCGGTCAGCGACGACGGCACGCCGCCCGTGGACCTCGCCTCCTTCCGCGCCACCATGGCGGAGGTGGGCCTCGAGGACCGGGTGGCCACGACGCTCGGGGTGTTCGCCGGGGACGCGCCGGGGCGGATCGGCGCGCTCCAGGATGCCATCGGGCGCGGCAACGGCGCCCAGGTGGCCGCGACCGCGCACTCGCTGAAATCGGCCGCGGCCACCATCGGTGCGCATACGCTGGCCGCGCTGCTCAAGGAGATCGAGATCGCCGGGCGCAACAGCGCCTTCGAGGAGGCCACACAGCTGGCCGCGGCGATCGAGCGGGAGGGGCAGGCGGTGATCGCCTACCTGGAGAAGCAGGGGATCATGGCGCAGGAGATGGCCGGGTGAGGGTGCAGAAGGAGCGGGAGATGGAATCGATGCCGGCCGCGGGCGATCCCGTGGGCGGCACCCCGGCCTGGCAGTCCCTGTCGGACGGCCTGCTGGCGGGCTTCTGTCACGAGCTGGGCGGGCGCGCCTCCGCCTTCGCGAGCATCGCCCACCTGGCCAACCGTGACTCGATGCGGGCCGGCTTCGTGGTCGGCGAGATCGAGCGCGAGTCCGAGCGGCTGGTCCGGCTCGCGAACCTGCTGCGGGTGCTTCCGCGCCACGAGGGGCAGGGCCTGCGCAGCACCGCGCTGGAGCCGTCCGTGGCCGAGGCCCTGGAGCTGGCCCGCTACCACCATGGCCTGCGCGCCATCGAGCTCGAGTCCGCGCTGGACGCCGGTCTACCCGCGGTGCGCGTGGACCGGAACCTCCTGATGCAGAGCCTGCTGCTGCTGGTCGCCGCCACGGCGCGCCACGCGTTCGGGGAAGGGCGCGACCGGGTGCGGGTGTCGGGGTCCCGGGACGGCGACACGGTGGTCGTGCGGATCGAAGCGCCGTCGGGCGCCCGTCAGGACTGGGGCCTTTCGCCCTGGCTGGACACCCCGCCACCCACGGTCGACCCCACCAGCCTCGCGGCCTTCCGGGATCGGTGGGCCCGCGACGGGGGAGCGCTGGATGCGCTTGCGGACGGCGGGTACCGGCTGACGCTGCCGACCTCGCGCTGACCGGATCGGCGGGCTCGCGGGCACCCAGCCCGTCCGCCCGACCTGCAGCGTCGACGCCTGTGCCGGGACCCCACCTCCGGGGCCGCCGCCCGGGTTGATGATTTAGGCATGGCTAATTACACTGTATTTAGCTAAGCCTAATCGACGACCCGAGGCCCGGGCCTTTCCATGATCGACTCCCCTCATCGCCTGCGCGCGAGCGTAGGCACGCTGCTCGCGCTTCTCCTCGGCGGCGCCGCCCCGGCGGCGGCCCAGACGGAGGAGCTGCGCGGTCGCGTGCTCCAGGAGGACGGGCGGCCCATCCCCTGGGCGACGGTCGCCGCGGCCGGATCGCAGGTCGTGGCCGATGCGGACGCGCGCTTCCGCCTGGCCGGGCTCCAGCGCGGCACGCTCATGCTGGTCGTCTCGGCGCCCGGCTTCGGCGTCACCGAGCGCCGCGTGGATGTCCCGGCCGCGGACGACCTCGTGGTGGTCCTGCGTCCCGATCCGGTGGCGCTCGATGCCCTGACCGTCACGGGCACCATGAAGCGCGTCTCGGTCGCGGCCTCCCCGGTGAAGGTCGAGGTGATCCCCGCCGCGGTGCTCGCTCGGAGCGCCACCAACAACCTCACCGAAGCCCTGCGACACGTGAACGGCGTGGCCACCCAGCTGGATTGCGGGGTGTGCTACACGAACGGCATCCGCATCCACGGGATGGCCGGACCGTATACGGCGGTCCTGATCGACGGGATGCCCATCATGGGTGCGCTGGCGTCCGTCTACGGTCTGAACGGCATCAATCCGTCCCTCATCGAGCAGGTGGAGATCGTGAAGGGCCCCTCCTCCACGCTCTACGGCTCCGAGGCGATGGCCGGCGTGGTGAACGTGGTGACCAAGGATCCGCGCTTCGCGCCCCGGTGGTCCGTGGACGCCTCGGCCAGCGACGATGCCGAGGCCAACCTCGATTTCGCCTTCACGACCGAGCCGGGGGAGCTGAGCGCCCTGTTCAGCGGCAACGTGGCCTACGACGGCCGCTACGTGGACGACAACGACGACGGCTTCAGCGACTTTCCGCTCGAACGACGGGCCGTGCTGTTCGCCAAGGCGGACCTGCACCGGGACGGCCGGCCCCGGGGTGCGCTCACGGCCCGCGCGTTCTTCGAGGAGCGCTTCGGCGGGGTCGAGGGCTTCACGCCCACACATCGAGGGAGCGACAGCGTCTATGGCGAGTCCATCCGCACCGGACGGATGGAGCTGCTCGGCACCTGGCACCCGGGACCCCTGCCCTCCCTGCGCGTCGAGGGCTCGTTCACGCTGCACACCCAGGACAGCTATTACGGTGCGACGCCCTTCCAGGCCGACCAGCGCACCGCGCTGCTCAACGCGCTGTGGAGCGCGAGCCCCGGCCGGCACGACCTGCTGGCGGGCCTGACGCTGCGCCACCTCCACTACGACGACGACACGCCCGCGACGGCGCGCGCCGAGCGCCGGGTCGTACCGGGTCTGCTGGTCCAGGACGAGGTGCGGTGGGACCGGCTGTCGCTGCTGGCCGGCCTGCGCGTCGACCGGCACGCGGAGCACGGGACCATCCTCTCTCCACGCGTGGCGGCGAAGTGGGAACCGTGGGAGCACACGGCCGTGCGCCTCAACGCCGGGACCGGCTTCCGTGTGGTCAGCGTCTTCACGGAGGACCACGCAGCGCTGACGGGCGCTCGGGACGTGGTGCTGGAGGACGCGCTCGCCCCGGAGCGCTCCCGCAGCGTGACGCTGAACCTGAACCAGGTCGTGGAGATGGGACCCCATCCCATGATGATCGACCTGGATCTCTTCCACACGCGCTTCTCCAACAAGATCGTCCCGGACTACGATCGGGATCCCGACCTGATCGTGTACGGCAACCTGGACGGACACGCGATCAGCCGCGGGGTCTCGCTGGCGCTGAACCAGAACGTGGGCTTCGACCGCTTCCTCTACTCGTTCGGCGTCACCTGGCAGGACGTCTTCCAGGTCGCGCCCGACGGCGCGCGTGCGCGTGAGCTGTTCGCGCCCGAGCTGCGCGGCGTGGCCAGCGCCACGCTGGCGCTGCGCTCTCTGCCGCTGACCCTCGACTACTCGGCGACGGTGACCGGACCGATGCGACTGCCTTCGTATCCGGCCCCCTTCGAACGGCCGGAGCGCTCTCCCACCTTCGCGCTGCACGACGTGCGGCTCGCGTGGCGACTACCGCAGGAGTCCGAGCTCTACCTCGCGATCGCCAACGTGCTCGACCACGTGCAGCCGAGCCCGCTCGTGGATCCGGAACGCCCCTTCGGCGACGCGTTCGACACGTCCTACGTCTACGGCCCGCTCCGTGGTCGTTCCCTGCGCCTGGGCCTCCGATACGGGGTGGCCCGCTGAGCGCGCGCACGTGGCTGATCCTGGCCTGTGCGCTCGTGCCGGCGCGCGCGGCCGCCCAGACGACGCCGGCCGATCTCCCGCGCGCCGACTACGGGTGGACGCTGCGGGCGCTGGACGGCGGGACGCTCACCTTGGAGGCGTTCCGGGGTCGGGTGCTCTTCATCAACCTGTGGGCATCGTGGTGCACGCCGTGCGTGCGCGAGCTGGCCAGCATCGAACGGCTCCAGGACGCACTGCGCGAACACGACGTGGCGTTCCTGGCGGTGGCGGCCGAGAGCGAGGCCAGCGCGCGCCGGTTCCTGCGCTCGCGTTCGTACGCGCTGCCGTTCTATGTGGAGGAGCAACGGGCGCCACCGGCGTTCCCGCTGCGCGGCATCCCCACCACGTGGGTGGTCGACCGCGAGGGGCGCATCGCGCACGTGCGCCATGGCGAGGCCGAATGGGACCGCCCGGAGGTGGTGGCGTGGCTGAGAACGCTGGCGGAGCCGACCGGGCGGTGAGCGGAGCGCAGCGGGGGACGACACCTGGGACGGTGCCCTCTGCGAACGTACGAGCGCCGCGCTTCGCGCGCGGCGTCAGACCATCTGCAGGAGGGTCCCGATCATCTCGTCGGCGACGGTGACCATGCGCGCGGACGCCTGATAGGCGGCCTGGAAGCGCACCAGGTCCACCATCTCCTCGTCCAGGGAGACCCCGCTCACCTCCGAACGGCGGATGTCCGCCTGGAGCTGCAGGCTCTCCTGCGCGGCCTGCCCGGTGCGCGTCGAGGCGACGCGCGCGCCGATGTCGGAGACGTAGTTCCCGTAGGCCTCCGTCACGCTGATGCCGCCGAGGCCTGCCTGGGCTTGATCGCGTACCGCGGCCAGCGCCAGGGCCACGTCGTTCTGACCGGCTTGGTAGAGGCCGGTTCCGTCGGGCGTGCCCGCCGCGATCTCCTGCACGTCCCCCAGCACGGCGGCCGAGAGCCCGATGGTGCGGGCCGTCACCCCGGCAGGATCGAAGAAATCCACGCCGGTGTTGCCGTTGGGGTTGGTGCCCGTCTGGTGCACCGTGTTGACGGCCGACACCACGGCCGCCGCCATGGCGTCCAGGTCCGCCTGCAGGCCCGGCAGCTCCACGTTGACGGCGTGGAGCAGCGAACCCAGCGCGCCCGACGCCGGCGGCGTCACCGGCGTTCCGCCGGGCAGGGCCAGCCCGAGCGGCGGGCCCGACGTGACGCTGAGCGCGCGTGCCACTCCACCATCGACCAGGGCGCTCCCGTTCAGGTGCACCGCCGCCGTCCCGTCCGAGCGCTGCACCACTTGCACGCCGCTGATGGTGGCGATGCGGTCGATGGCATTGTCCAGCGAGTCGCGCAGCACCGCGGCGGTCCCGCCGCTCGATTCCGCGGCGAGGATCCGGGTGTTGAGGTCCCCGATCTGGGCGGTGAGCTGGTTGAGCTCGTCCACCATGCCGTTCAAGCGCAGCGTGGCCGAGCCCCGGGCTTCATCGATCGAGCCCGACAGCCGCTGGAACGTGGACGAGACATCCTGCCCCGCGACGCGCACGGCCAGTCGCGCCGCCGTGCTGGTCGGATCGTTGGCCAGGTCGTTCCACGAGGACCAGAAGCGATCGAGCGAGGCTCCCAGACCATTGGTGCCGGGCTCGGCCAGTGCCGCCTCGATGCCTTCCAGCACGAAGAGGCGCTGTCCGTGTCCCGACCCGACCGACGTGGCATCGCGGTAGGCGATGTCCAACAGCCCGTCCCGCACCCGGTCCACGTCCAGGACCCGCACGCCCGTGCCCAGTTGGATGGTCGCGAGCTGCACGGGCTGACCGGTGACCAGGTCGGCCCGCTGCCGCGAATAGCCGGGGGTGTTGGCGTTGGCGATGTTGTTGCTCGCCACCTCCACCGACCGCTGGCTGGCCAGCAGGCCGGAGCGGGCGACGGACAGGAGTCCGGAGATGGTACCCGGCATACGCTAGACCTCTCGGTTCAGGAGGGCCCCGGAACGGCGGGTCGCGCCGCCCGGATAGCCGTCCCCTGGAGTATCGGCGCCCGACAGCCGTTTGATGAGCGCGTCTCCGGTCTCGGCGGCACCGCGCAGGACCTGCCGGGTCAGCTCCAGGGCCTCCTGCACCACCCCGGCCGTCCCGCTCAAGGCGCGCAACGCCTCCAGGAGCTGGGGTGGCGCGTCCGTTCCCAGGAGCTCCGCCAGCTCACCCAGGCGGGCGTCCTCCCGCCCGCCCAGCATGCGGACGATCCCCCGCCTGCGCGCGCTCGCCTCGGACAGGGTGAACAGGACCCGGTGCACGGCGTGCACCCCCTGCTCGATCCCTTCCACATCGTCGGCGGCCACGGCCGCCCGTTGCCGGTCCAGGGCGCTCTTGAGGTCGTCCAGGAGCGCGCGCTCGCGCTCGATGGCCGCCACGAGCTGCTGGGCCTCCTGGGGCCGCCCCAGTCCCGCCGTCCCGCCGGACCCGCTCATCGCTCCCCTCCGCTCGTGGAACCGCTGTCCCCGGGCCCGCTGATGCTCCACCCCGCGTCCCGTGCGAGCTGGCGATAGATGGCCTGGCCGAGGCTGGCCGGCCCCTGTCGGGCGGCCAGATCCTCCGAGACCTGCTGGTCCAGCAGGTCGGTGAACATGTCCCCGGCCTGCCGGGAGCCGGGGGAGGTGCTGCTGCCCTCGGGCACGGTGGCCCGGAGCGCCTTGAGCATCTGCTCGTAGAAGGCCGCCTCGAGCTGCTGGGCCGTCTGCTTCAGTCGCGCCCGCTCGTCGGCGGGCGGTGTTCCGCCGGCGCCGGTGATTCCCGCAAGGAGGCTCATCGGACCGTGACCTCGCCCGTCATGGCGCCCACGTCCTTGAGCGCGTGGAAGATGGCGGCGATGGCCGACGGAGGCGCTCCGACCGACTGGAGCGCCGCGGCCACCTCCTGCACGCTCGTTCCGGGCTCCACGGCCACGAGGCCGGTCTCCGGCGTGGAGACGCCCCCACCGACCACGGTGAGGGTGATGCCCCGGTGGCTGACCACGGCCTCGCCGACGGTCATGCCCCCGCCGGCCACCACGGTGCCGTCGCGCCCGTCGATGATGACCCGGCTGCTGCGGTCGGGCGTGACCTGCAGGTCGCCGATCTGGCCGAGCAGGGCCGCCACACCGGGGGCGCCGTCCTCGGGCAGGGTGAGCTGCAACGCGCCCGGGTCGAGCACCGCCACGGTGCCCTCCCCGACCGCGCCGTTGATGGCCTCGGCCACCCGGAGCGCGGTCCCCAGGTCGGGTTCGCGCAGGACGAGCCGGCCGGCCGTCGCGAAGCCGGGCACGGGCGACTCGATCTCCAGGAGCCCTCCGCCGGGCACGCGCCCGCTGGTCTCCACCGGGTAGACGCTGCGGCTGTCCTGACCGTCGCTCATGACCATGGCCCCCTGGGCGGTGGCCACGGGCGCACCGCCCGCGTCCGCCACCAGCGGCGTGGTCCACAACATTCCGCCCCGGAGCGACGTGGCGTCGCCCAGCGAGGCCACCTGCACCTCGAAGCGGCCGCCCGGTCGCAGGTAGGCGGAGACCTCGGCGGTGACGAGCACCGCGGCCACGTTGCGGGTGCGCAGGAGCTCGGGCGGCACCTCGACGTCGAAGCGCCGGAGCAGGTTGGCCACGGAGCGCACGGTCTGAGCGCCCGACAGATTGCCGATGGTGCGGTCACCCGAGCCGTCGAGGCCGACCACCAGGCCGTAGCCCATCAGGCGGCGCGGCACGTCCTGCTCCTGGAGGAGCAGGTCGCGCACCCGCACCTGTCCGGCCACGGGAGCCGCGGCCAGGGCCAGGAGCAGCGCAAGGAAGAGAGGACGGAGGTTCATCGTCGTCAGAAGAGGATGGAGAGCAGCTTCTGCAGCATGCCCTTGTCAGGCTTCGTGAGCTCGCCGTTCGATTCGTAGAGGATCTCGAGATCCGCCACGCGCCAGCCGTCCACGATGTTCTGTCCGGAGATGTCCTGCGCGCGCACCCAGCCGCGCAGCACCACGGCCTGCTGGTGGTCGTCCACCTGCACGGCCTTGCGCCCTTCGACCCGGACCAGACCGTTCTCACCGCGTTCGACCACGCGCACGCTGATCTCGGTGACGAAGCGCTCGTCACGGCGCGCGGTCCCGCGCTGGTCGGAGGAATGATCCCCGTCCAGGATGGCGCCGTACCGCGTGATCGGGGTGATGGCCGCCGAGCGAGAGAAGCGCCGGTCGTCGGAGGCGTACTCGTCCGCACGCGCGTTCGCGAACGTGCGCTCGTCCACGAAGACGGTCAGCACGTCACCCACGCCGAAGTCCCGGCGATCGGACGTCCACGACGACAACGTGCGCTGTGGCGCAGGCGCCACCGCGGGCGGCGGCGTGGTCGGTGGATCCTGGGCGTGCGCGTCGCGCGCCAGCGCGAGGGACGCCGTCAGGACCACCAGGACGGGAACGACACGGACCGAGGCCCTCATCGGGCACCTCCTTCGATACGGACGGAACCACCGGGCTCGGCGATCCCCTGCACACGTCGGCCGGTGGCCAGACGCACACGCACGGGCTCGCCGGCGCCGGCCGTGGCCAGCGCCACGCCCTCCAGCGAGAGCCGTACGCGCTCGCTGGCCCAGATCACCTGCACGGATTCCCCGGACCGCACCGCGGGCGCGGGCCGCACGGACGGCGGCCGGAGCGTCTCTCCGCGGGCGATGGTCCGGGCCACCTCCCAACCAGGCATGGCGGCGCTCTCCTGCCGGCCACCGTACTGGACGTCCTCGCGCCACTCGATGTCGGTCGCGGCGAGGACCTCGCCGCGCGTGAGGTCGCGCGCCGCCACCGGCACCGCGACGCGCACGCCCGCGCGCACCTGCACACCGACGCGCGCCCCCGCGGTGTCGGCGACCTCGAGCAGCCAGACGCCCCCGCTCCCCGTGCCCTTCAGCGTGGGCTCCACCCGTAGGTCGAGCGGGCGCCCGGCGGGGAGGCGTACCGGAGCGAGGGCCACCCGCGCCTCCTCCACGCCCAGACGCGCGGCCAGCGCGCGCACGACGGTCGGACGCCAGGCGTCCGGCAGCGCGTCCACCTGCGCGGCGAGCGCGACGGGCAGGCTCGCACCGACCGCGCACATGAGCGCGCAGGCGAGCCGAGGGAGGCGGGAGGCGACGCTCATCGACCCAGGCGCGTCGCGATCTCGGACATCTGCTCGCTGGACTCGAGCGCGCGCGACCCGATCTCGTAGGCGCGAAGCGCGGAGATCATCTCCACCATCTCCTGCACGATCTCGACGTTCGACGCCTCGAGCGTGCCGGAGAGGATGCGTCCGTAGCCTTCGTCCTGTGCAAAGCCCAGGATGGGAGCGCCGGAAGCGGGAGTCTCCGCCAGCAGGTTCTCACCGAGCGCTTCGAGGCCGGCGGTGTTGGTGAAGCGCGCGAGCTCGATCCGGCCGATCTCCATCGGCTGACCGCTGGTGCCGCTCGTGAAGGTCACCACGCCCGCGGACGAGATGCTGAGCGTGCCGGCATCCTCCGGGACGTTCACACCGGGCACGAGCGCGTAGCCGCTGCTCGTCACGATCGAGCCGCGATCGGACAGCGTGAAGCTGCCGTCCCGCGTGTAGGCGGTGCGCCCGCTGGGCAACTCGACCTGGAAATAGCCATCGCCTTCGATGGCCAGGTCGAGCGGGCGACCGGTGATCTCCACCGGGCCCTGCAGGTCGATGCGCCGCACGGCAGCGAGCCGTGTGCCCCGCCCGATCTGCATGGGCGCGAGCGTCTCGGCCTCGGCCGTGTCCACCGTCGTGGCGCCCTGCACGTTCTGGTAGAGCAGGTCCTCGAAGTGGGCGCGACTCCGCTTGAAGCCGGTCGTGTTGACGTTGGCGAGGTTGTTGGAGATCACCTCGATGCGCGTCTGCTGCGCGATCATTCCGGAAGCGGCGGTTCGGAGCGACGGATCCATGTCGGGTTCTCTCGGGTGAGGGGCGCGTCGCCTAGAGCGGTCGCGCGAGGTCGTTGGCGATCGTACGGAGGGTCTGGTCGAGCTCACCGATCGCGCGCTCCACGGAGCCGTAGGCGCGTTGGATGGTGATGGTCTCGATGAGACCGTCCAGCGAGTTCATGTTGCTCTCTTCGAGGTGGCCCTGGTGGACCTGGCGCACGTCGGGCGGGATGTCCCGGAGCGCGTCCTCCGCGGCCAGGAAGCGCCCCTCGCCCGCGTGGTCGAGCACCTGGGGATCGGCCACCGTCACCACGCGCAGACGCTCGAGCGTCTGACCGTCCACCTTGAGCTGCCCGGAGCGGTCGATCTCGACGTCTCCGGGCGGCACCAGGATCTCGCCGTTCTCACCCAACAGGGCGTCGCCGCGCTCGTCGACGAGGCGCCCCCGGGGATCGAGCGAGAAGGAGCCCCCACGGACGAGACGCTCCCCCTGGTCGGTCTTGACCACGAGGAAGCCCTCCCCGCCCAGGGCCAGGTCGAACGTGGCGCCGGTCTGGGTGAGCACACCCGTGCTGAAGTCCGTGCGGGTGGAGGGAGCCAGGCGGCCGTCGGGCAGCACCTCGCCGAAGACCCGCTCGGCCTTGAAGCCGGTCGTGCCCACGTTGGCCAGGTTGTTGGCCGCCGTCTGCTGCCGGAGCTCCCAGTAGCGGAGCGCCTGGGCGGCGTTCTTGATCGGTCCGGTGTTCATCCAGGTCTGTGCCTCACAGAGGTCCTACCGCGGTCGGGGCAACGCACATGCCTCTCCGGGCCAGGGGCGTCCCCACACCTCAAACGCTTGTCGGACCACGGCTTACGGGGTGTGGCCTTCATCGGTGGCATCCGGGCTCAGGCTCGGGCGAGAATGCCGGGGTCGGCAGATCCGCCCGACCCCGCCCGCCGCCGGGCCAGCCAGGCCACCAGGGCCTGCTCGTCCGCGGAGGCGGCCCGATCGGTCGGAACCGCGGTCGGGGCGGGCGCCGCCACCGGAGCGGTGATCACCGTGGGCATGGGCTCGGGGCTCGCCGCTCCGGGCAGGACGACCCGACCCCGGGCGCCCGAGACCGGGTGGACCGGCCGGCGGGCAGCCCGGCCGCGGCGGACGATCAACCCCAGGCTCCCGAACAGGACCACCAGCCCGGCCACGGCGCCCGCGACCCGACCGGAAAGGAAGGCCGGCCAGCGGGCGGCCAGGGCGCGCCCTCCCGCTTCGACGGCGTGCAGGGCCGGGAGGGCGACCGGCAGGTGCTCCGCCAGCAGGTCCTCCAGGCGTCCCGGGAGGGCGCGTCTGCCCGACATCCGCTCCGCGCCGCGACGGAGCGCGCTCCAGGTCTCGGGCGCATCGGGGTCCAGCAGCGCCGCGCGGGTGAGCTGGGCCAGCGCGATCTCGTCCGGGCCCGACCCGTCGAGCAGTCCGACGGCGCGCTCGCGGAGCGCGTCGGCGACCACGGCGGACGAAGCCGGCGCCGACGGGAGCGGAGCAGCGGTGTCCTGATCGGCCACCCCCCGCACCGGGGTCGCGGCAGCCAGGAGCAGGAGGAACGGCAGGGCGGTACGCATCGTTCGCGACTCCGGTCAGGCGAAGGAGAGGCGGGTCCGCAGCTTGGCCAGCGCGGCCGTGCGGATCTGCGAGATGCGCGAGACGGTCAGACCGAGGACGTCCCCGATCTCGCGCAGCTTCAGCTCTTCGTAGTAGTAGAGCGCCAGCACGGTGCGCTCCTGTGGCTCCAGGCCTTCCAGCTCTCGGAGCAGCACGGCGTGACGCTGTTCGCGGTCGACGCTCTCGTCCGCGCCCTCCGCGCCCTCGTCCACGAGCAGGTCGCGCTGGGGGCGGCCGGCTGCGCTGTCCCCTTCCGGCCCCGGACTGTCGATGGACACCTGCAGGGTGTGCTCGGTCTCGGAGCGCCAACGGAAGAGCGTGTCCGCATCGACACCCATCTCGCTCGCGGTCTCGAGGTCGGAGGGCGCGCGCTCCAGTTGCTGCTCGAGCGCGGCCTGCGCGCCTTCGATCTGGCGCTGCTTGTCGCGGATCGACCGCGGGACGGGGTCGAGCCTGCGCACTTCGTCCAGGATGGCGCCGCGGATGCGGGGCACCGCGAACGTGCTGAAGGCGTGCCCCCGGTCGGCGTCGAACTTCTCGAGCGCGTCGATCAGCCCCAGCGTGCCGGCGCTGACCAGCTCCTCGAACTCGATGTCGCCTCCCAGCTTGCGGCTCAGCTTGCGCGCCACGTGGTAGACGAGGTTGAGGTGCTTCTCGACCTCACGGTTCCGCTCCAGGTCGGACAGCGAACCGGAATCGGCGTACGGTCCCATCATCCTTCTCACGTGCTGGAGACGACCCGATCGCCGTCGGCTGCTGCGGCGCGGGTGTGGAGTTCATGTTGGATGGAGGCGGCCATCTCCATCGCCGCGCGGGCGGCGGGAGCCTCCGGTGCGGTGTGCTGGATCGGTCGCGTGCCTTCCAGACCCACGACCAGGCGGGCGTCGACCGGCACGGTCCCGAGGTGCTCGATGGCCCCGGTGTCGAAACGGGCGGCCGCGTCCTCGAGGCAGGCCACCACGGGGCGGGCGCGGTCGGGATCCTCGCGGCTGACCACGAGCTGCCGACGCAGGTCCGGATAGCGGCCCCGCAACGCCTTGAGGAGCGCGTACGCGGAGGCGACGGCGAGGCGCTCGGCGGTCGTGACCGCCACCAGGCGATCCGCTCCGAGCGCGCAGGCCTCGATCACGGAGGCCAGGCGGCTGCCCGCATCGATCAACACGACGTCGTAGCGGGGATAGAGCGCGCCCAGCTTGCGCGCGAGCGCACGTCGCTCCATCGGCCCGGCATCGAGCAGGAGCGCTTCGTCGCCCGGCCCCGCCGGGAGCAGATCCAGGCCGTCGCGGATCTGCACGACCAGGTCCGCCGGAGCGGCGGTGCCGGCCCGGACGGCGGCGAGGCCGCGCACGTCGGCGAGCCCGAACAGCATGTGCAACCAGCCCTGGGAGCCGTCCACGAGGAGCACTCGCTCGCCGCGACGCGCCAGACCCACCGCCAGGAGCGAGGCCACCGTGGAGGTGCCCACCCCGCCCTTGCCCCCCGCGACCACGATCACGCGGCTCGCGTCGGAGGCGGCGTCGGTGGGACCGCGCTGGTTCAGGAACGTGCGCAGGGACGCCATCTGCCCGCTCATGCGACCCTCTCGATCCCGGACGCCGGATCCGGAACGCCCAGCGTGCGCAGGAGGCGCGAGCGCGCGGGGTGGAGGTGGGCGGGCACGTCCTGGCCGTCGCAGACCCAGCGGCAAGGCAGACCCAGGCGGATGGCCAGCTCGGCGGCCACGCTCTCGTCCGGCACCTCGTCCAGCTTGGTGGGCAGGACGTGCGTGGGAGAGAAGCGGGCGTAGCTGTCGAGGAAGCCCGCGGCCGCGTCCGTGCGCATGTGCGCCGGAAGCACCAGGTGGACCTCGTCGGGCTCGAGCGCCTCCAGCAACGCCGCCCATTCGACCGTCCCGGCCCGCGCCTGGGTGACCCGGCCGGGCGTGTCCACCAGGACCACGTCGCAGTCCGCCAGGCGGCGCAGCGCGTCCTTGATGTCCACGTCCCCGTAGACGACCTCGAGCGGCGCGCCCATCACCTCGGCGTAGCGGCCCAGCTGCTCCACCGCCGCCACCCGGAACGTGTCCAGGCTCAGGAAGCCGACCTTGCGGTCCCCGTACGCCTGCGGGTGCACGCCCAGCTTCACGGCCGTCGTGGTCTTGCCCGCGCCGGTGGGTCCCACCAGGGCGATGACCCGGCGCTCGTGCCGTTCGGGCGCGCACGCGGCGGATTCCTGGTCCAGCGAGCGCAGCAGCGCGCCCAGGCGCTCGGAGGCCACGACCACGACCTCCACCTGACGGGTGCCGTTGTCGTGGAAGTGGCGGGTGCTGAGGATGACGGCGTCGTCTCCCAGCGCGGCGCGCGCGTGCGCCAGCACCTCGTGGAGGTGCAGCCCGCGAAAGATCTCAAGCTGCATCGGGAAGCTCCCAGGTCGCGATCGAGTTCACGGTGAGCTGCGGAGGCAGCTCGGACAGCGAGACCACCGGCACCTGTGGCAGCACCGGTTCGATGAGACGGCGGATGCCCACCCGGAGGCCGGGCGGAGCGATCAGCGGGTGGTCGCCCCCCGGCGTGCGCGCCAACCGATCGAGCTGGCTGAGCAGGCGGGTGAGCGTGTCGGGATCGAGCAGGGCGCCGGCGTTCCCGTCGCGGGGGCTGAACAGCCGCATGAGCGAGGCTTCGAGCCGCGGTCCGACGGTGATCCCGCGCACGCGCCCCTTCTCGTCGGCGTACTGATCGCCGATGACCTTCGCCAACGCGTAGCGGACCCGTTCGGTGAGGATCTCCGGATCCTTCGAGACCTCGGCGGCATCGGCGAGCGTCTCCAGGATGGTCACCAGGTCGCGGATCGGGACCCGCTCGCGCAGCAGCCGTTGGAGCACCCGGTGCAGCGTGCCCAGCGGCACGCGCTCCGGCACCACGTTCTCCACCAGGGCCGGGTAGAGCTCCTTCAACGTGTCCACCATCTCCTGCACGTCCTGACGGGTCAGGAGGTCGGAGGCGTGGCGCTTGAGGATCTCCATCAGGTGCGTGGCCACGACGGTGGACGGCTCTACCACCGTGTAGCCGCGCAACTCGGCGGTCTGACGCGCGCTGGGCGCGATCCAGCGGGCCGGCAGCCCGAAGCTCGGGTCGATGGTCTCGACGCCTTCGATGGGGCTGGCGTTGCCGGTGTCGAGCGCGAGGAGCTGCCGCGGCATGACCTCGCCTCTGGCCACCTCGGCGCCGCGGATGCGCACCGCATACCCGTCGGGCGGCAGGGAGACGTTGTCGCGGATCCGCACGGGCGGGATGAGGAAGCCGATCTCCTGGGCCGCCTGCTTGCGCAGCAGGCTGATGCGGTCCAGAAGGTCGCCACCGCTCTTCGGATCCACGAGGCTGATCAGCGCGTAGCCGACCTCCAGCTCCACCCGGTCGAGCTGCAGGAGCTCCCGCACGGGGTTCTCCGGCTCGGTCTTGGCGGGCTTCTTCTCCTGTCCGACCTGCGCGGCCTTCTCCTTGTCGGAGCGCCGCTCCTGGGCGAGCCGGGCCACCGCGGCCGTCCCACCCGCCAGGGCGAAGAACGGCAGGGTCGGCAGTCCCGGGATGAGGCCCATCACGGCCAGCACGCCCGCCGCCATCCAGATGGCGTTGGGGTGGGTGCTGAGCTGATCGGCCACCTCGTCGCCCATCTGCAGGCCACCCGCGCTGCGGGTGACCATGATGCCCGCGGCCGTGCTGACGATCAGGGCCGGCACCTGCGACACGAGGCCGTCGCCGACCGTGAGCAGCGTGTATTCGGTCAGCGCCCGTCCCACGGGCATCCCGCGCTGGGCCACCCCGATGAACAGGCCGCCCACGATGTTGATGGCGGTGATGAGCAGCCCCGCGATCGCGTCCCCGCGCACGAACTTGGCGGCACCGTCCATGGCGCCGTAGAAGTCCGCTTCCCGCGAGATCTCCTCGCGGCGCCGCTTGGCCTCCACGTCGTCGATGAGGCCGGCGGAGAGATCCCCGTCGATGCTCATCTGGCGTCCCGGCATCGCGTCCAGCGTGAAGCGCGCGGCCACTTCGGCCACACGGCCCGCACCCTTGGTGATCACCACGAAGTTGATGGCGATCAGGATGAGGAAGATCACCACGCCGACCGCGTAGTTGCCGCCGATCACGAAGTTACCGAACGCGTCGATGACCTTCCCCGCCTCGCCCCGCCCCAGGATCAGCCGGGTGCTGGAGACGTTGAGGGCCAGCCGGTACAGCGTGAACAGCAACAGCATCGCGGGGAAGACACTGAAGTCGAGCGCGCGGCGCGTCTCCAGCGCAACCAGCAGCACGACCAGCGAGGCCGCGATGGACAGGACCAGCAGCAGGTCGAGCACGACCGGCGGCAGCGGCACCACCAGCAGCGCGATGATGGCCACCACGGCGCCGGCCAGGCCCACCTCGGCGTGCTTCCAGGAACCCTGGTCGATCATGCGGATGGCGGAACCGGCGCTCATGCCTCTGGCCTCCGCGTGCTACGACGGTACTGCTCCGAGCGCGCGCGCTGCCGCTGGTGGAAGATGAAGGCCAGCACTTCGGCCACCGCCACGTAGAGCTCGGCGGGAATGACCGAGCCGACCTTGGCGCTCGCGAAGAGTCCGCGCGCCAGCGGCTTGTTCTCCACCACCGGCACGCCGGCGTCGAGCGCGATCTGCTTGATGCGCTGCGCCACCTTGCGCTGTCCCATGGCCAGCACGATGGGCGCCGGGGCCACCTCGGGGTCGTACTTGAGCGCAACGGCGATGTGCGTCGGGTTGGTCACCACCACGTCGGCTTCGGACGCCTTGGCGATCATGCGGTTGCGCGTCATCGCGCGCGCCATCGCACGCATGCGCGTCTTGACCATCGGATCGCCTTCGGCTTCCTTGCGCTCGCGTCGGATCTCCTCGCGGCTCATGCGCAGCTGCTTCTCGTGCTGCCACACCTGGAAGCCGTAGTCGGCCAGCGCGAGCAGCAGGAACACCAGACCGGTGGACAGCAGCAGACGCGGCACGTACTCGCGGATCACGGCGAGCAACCCCAGTGGGGACTGCTGCGCCAGGGCGAAGATGTCCTCGGTGCTGCCCCGCAACGTGCGCCACCCCACCAGACCCACGATCCCGAGCTTGAGGACGGACTTGGCGAGCTCGGCCACGGCCTGCACCCCCAGGATGCGCTTGGCGTTCTTGGCCGGCGACAGGCGCTCCCACTGCGGCTTCAGCGGCTCGAAGGTGAGGACGCCGCGGGCCTGCAGCGCCCCGGTGCCCCCGGTGACCAGCACGGCGAGGGCGAGGGGCGCAGCCAGGAGCATCACCATCTCGGTCAGGATCGAGCGCAGCCACACCGCCACGTTCGGCACGTCGGACGGGAACACCGCCGGGTTGGCCAGCGTGTAGCCGGTCAGGTCCACGAGGCCCCGCCCCATCGCCTCGGCCATGGGTCCGGTGATCACCGCGCCGGCGAGGAGCAGCAAGGCGGTGGGCAGCTCGCGGCTACGCGGCACCTGCCCCTTGCGGTGGGCGTCTTCCCGCCGCTTGGGTGTCGCTTGCTCTGTGCGTTCCTGATCGTCGGCCATGGGACTAGCGGGGCAGGGGGCCGAAGACGCGGCCCAGCAGCGCCTCGTAGTCGCCGGTCCACCCCGAGAAGGTGGTGGCGGCCAGGGGCAGCGTGAGCGCGAGGACGAGCAGACCGATCCCGATCTGCACCGGGAAGGCGACGAGCAGCAGGTTGACCTGCGGAGCGGTGCGGGCCAGCACGCCCAGCGCGGCGTTGGCGATGAGCACCACGGCCACGACGGGCGCGGCCAGGCGCATCCCCATCGCGAAGAGGGTGGTGCCGGCGGTCAGCGTCATGCCGAGACCGCGCGCGGCCGCGAAGCCCGATCCCAGGGGCGCGATGTCGGTGGTGGCGCTCAACGCCTCCAGCATCACCAGGTGCCCCCCCATCGTGAGGAGCAGCACCGTCACGGTGAGGTTCAGGAGCTGACCGAGCGTGGGCGTGGAGATGGAGGACGTCGGGTCCAGCGTGGTGGCGCCGGACAAGCCGATCTGCACCGCCAGCCATTCACCGGCCGCCTCGGCTGCCCCCACGAACACCGCGGCGCCCAGGCCCACCAGGACGCCGATCAGCGTCTCCTCCAGCAGGGTAGCCAGCCCGAAGCGGGCGCCCTCGGCGGTGACGGTGGTGGGCAGCAGCAGGATGGTGAACAGGATGACGAGCGCGGCGCGGATCCGCGCCGGCACCACGCGCGCCGAGTAGACCGGCGCCACCAGCACCACGCCGCCCACCCGGGCCGCGAGCAGCAGCCCCGGCGCCAGGCCGGCGAGCGCGGGAGGAAGGAAGCCGGAATCCATCAGCCGAGGTTCGGGATCGAGCGGAAGAGCTCGGCCGTGTAGTTGACGAGCGTCTGCAGCATCCAGGAGAGCCCGACGATCAGCGTGCCGACGGCCGCCAGCAGCTTGGGCACGAAGGACAGGGTCTGGTCCTGGATCTGGGTGACGGCCTGGAAGACGCTCACCGCCAGGCTGACGCCGACGGCCACGAGCAGCATGGGAGCTGCCACCAGCAGCGCCTGCAGCACGGCGTCGCGCGCCAGGTCGATCGCGAGCGAAGGCGTCATGCCGCGAAGCTCCGGACCAGGCCTTCGATCACCAGACCCCATCCGTCGACCAGCACGAACAGCAACAGCTTGATGGGCAGCGACACCATCACCGGCGGCAGCATGAACATGCCCATGCTCATGAGGATGGAGGCCACGACGAGGTCGATGACGACGAAGGGCAGGTAGAGCACGAACCCGATCTGGAAGGCGGTGCGCAGCTCGCTCGTGACGAACGCGGAGACGAGGACGGGCAACGACAGGTCCTCGGGCGTCTCGGGCGCGTCGGAAGCGGAGAGGTCGATGAAGCGACCGAGGTCGGCCTCGCGCGTCTGCGCCAGCATGAACTCGCGCAGCGGCACCTGGGCCCGGTCGAGCATCTCCACCTGCTCGATCTCGCCCTCCATCCAGGGCGAGACCGCGTCGCGGTTGACGACGTCGAACGTGGGCGCCATCACGAACGCGGTGAGCAACAGCGCCAGGGCGGCCAGGAGCTGGCCGGGAGGCGCGCTCTGGGTGCCCAACGCCTGTCGCAGGAAGTGCAGCACGATCAGCGTGCGGGTGAAGCTGGTCATGAGCAGCACCAGCGTGGGCAGCACCGCCATGAGCCCCAGGAAGACCGCGACGCCCACCGGCCCTTCCAGGCGGAGCGACTCGTCGCCCGCGGCTGCGCCCAGCGGCGAGCTGGCCAGCTCCAGCAGGGTGCCCAGCCCGCCCGTCGCCGTCTCCTGCGCCGAGACGGGCGCGTGGACCAGGAGCAGACCGATCACCACGCCCAGCATCAACACGCGCAAGGGCCAGCCCCGACGGCGGGGCGGCAGGTCGTCCGGCCACTCCTCGTCGTCCAGCGCGGGGATCGCGCCCTCGGGATCGAGCTCCGTCAGCATGCGCACGCCGCCCTCGCCCACCGCCACGGCGAACTGCCGCGTGTCGATGCGCACCACCGCCACGCCCTGCCGCGGCCCCACGGCGACGCGCTCCAGCACCTGCACCCGCCCGTGATAGCCACGGGGGCCGAAGCGGCGCCGCGCGCCGGCCAGCACCCGCGCGAGCACCAGGGCGAGACCACAGAGCGCCAGGGCGCCCGCGGTGAGGATCAGGAAGGTCACGCGGGCCCCATCCCAGCGGCCGCGCCGGCGATCACCCGCGTGAGCCGCACACCGAAATGCTCACCCAGCACCACCACCTCGCCTTCGGCCAGCTTGCGATCGCCGACGAACACGTCGACCGGCTCGCCCGCGAGTCGATCGAGCTGCACCACGGCGCCCCGCGAGAGGTGCAGCAGATCCCGCACGCTCATGGAGGTCCGACCCAGCTCCACCGAGACCGGCATGTCCAGGTCGTAGAGCACCGACAGGTGGGCTTCGCCACCGGTGGCATGGCCGTTCTTGATCTCGGCGAAGTCGTGCGGAGCCGCTTCGGGGGCGGGAGCCGCGGCCGGCTTGGCCGGAGGCGCGGACGGGGACGGCGTCGGATCGGTCACGGTGCGTTCCTTCAGGTCTGTGGGTTCTTGCCACCGCCGCCCGCCGGGGCGGGTCCGGTGACGCGTACGGCGAGGGACTTGCCCGAGCGGCCGGGGCTACCGAGGAAGCGGCGTTGTCCGCCGATCCACAGCTCGATCGGCGCGTCGGTGGACAGTCGCGTCGGCAGGACCATGCCCTCGGTGAGACGGGCGAGCGTGCCGAGCGAAACCCCGAACGCCGGGAGCCGGGCGCTCACCTCCACGTGCGCGCCCATGAGGGTGCGGCGCACGTTGTCGTGGTCCTGCTGGATGGCCGGATCCACGCGGGGCTGCACCACCTCGTCGGGACTGGCCGCCAGGTATTCGTCCATGGCCTGCGTGGGCAGCCAGACGTCGGCCTGGCCCTCCCAGGCTTCCCCGCGCACCGTGAGCTGCACGCCGAAGTAGCGATCCTCGCGGGTCGCGATCGACATCAGCTCCGGTGCCGACTCGAACGCGAGCGGCCCGAAGCTCAGCGGGACGTGCTCGCGCCAGGTGCGCGTGAAGTCGGCGAGCAGGCGCGTGATCACGAGCCCCATGGCCCGGATCTCCAGCTCGCTGGCGGCGCGCTGGATCAGGGCCGGGGTGCCTCCGCCTCCCATGAGGCGCTCGATGCCCGAGAAGAAGAAGTCCGGCGACAGCGTGAGCAGCGCCACGCGGTCGGCGGCTTCGTTGACCGTGTAGAGGTAGGTGTAGCAGGGCTTGGGTAGCCGTTCCCGCACGATGCGGAACGGGGCCAGCTCGATGCCGTTGATTGAGACGCGCACCGACTCGCGGAAGCGCGAGCCCAGCCAGGCCTCGAACTCGGCCGCGAACTCGCCCATGAGCTCGAGGACCTCACCCTGGCGCGGGAGACCGGCCTTGAGCGGACTCTTGAAGTCGTAGCGGAGGAGATCGCCCTCCTCGGGGGCCGCATCCTCCGGGCGCTCGTCGACGACGGCTTCGGCGCTCATTGGATCACGAACCGGGGCATGAAGAGGCTCACCACGTCGCCCGACTCCAGAAGCTCGGAAAGCGCGTCGGCCACCTCGGCCTTCAGGCTGTCGCGCAGCGCGATGTCGGAGAGCTGGTCCACGGAGCGACGCCCGAAGATCTGGAGCAGACGATCGCGCGCCTCGGCCTCCCGGGCGGTGAGCTCCTCGGAGGCCGCCTCGGTGGAGAGCTTGAGGGCCAGGTCCACCAGCAGGAACCGGGAGGGGCTCCCGGCCGGGTTCACGATGACGTTGGGGAGCTGGTAGAGCGCGGCAGCGCCCTCGGACGCTTCGCCCTCGGCGCCCTCCCCGCCGTGGTCCCCGGAGGATCCGCCTTCGGCGGACTCCTCGGGGTCGCCGCCGCCGGGCGCGGCCAGGGCCGGGCCCACCACGAGGACGCCGGCGGCGCCTCCAGCGCCCAGACCCACCAGCATGAGCAGGAGGGGGAGCGCCTTGCCCTTCTTGGGCGGGGCCTCCGCTTCCTGTCCCTCTTCCTTCGGCTGTGCGTCGTCCGACACGATTCCTCGCCTCGATGGACCTGCCGCGTCCCCCGGACGGGGGGATCCGCGCGGCGACCCGGAAAGGCAGGCCGCAGGCCAGGCGGGGGCGTCCGCGCCACCGCTCGGATCGCGGGCTTCAAGACGTGGTCGGACAACGTGTTACGCGTGCAGTGCCGGCGCTCCGCCCGGGACGCGCGGCGCCGGGCGGATCGGCCGGGTCGGGGAGTTCTTCCGCCCTCGGGCGGCGGGAAATTCCGGGCGAGGGGAGCACCCCGGGCTGTGCCGCCCGTCGCTACCCCACGCCCCCTTCGAGGGGAGGGCTCCACCGCCTCCCGCATTGCGATCCGCGGCGGGGCCGCCTACCTGGGAGCATGGCCCGTTCGCTCTTCGACCCCCGCGGCAGCGCCGCGCTGGCCCAGCGCCTGGCGCGCCTGACGCCCGATGCGCCCCGTCAGTGGGGCCGCATGGATGCGCATCAGGCCGTTTGCCACCTCTCGGATGCGTTCGCCTGGTCCCTCGGGCAGCGTCCGGCCACGGCCGAGGGGAAGCCGCCCCTTCCCCCTCCGGTGCTCCGCTGGGTGGCGCTCCGGCTTCCGCTGCCGTGGCCGAAGGGTGGCGTGCCCACCATGCGCGAGGCGGACCAGGAGCGGGATGGCACACGGCCCACCGAGTTCGCCCGCGATCGCGCCCGGTTGGAGGGGCTCATGGCTTCGTTCGCGGCCCTCCCGGACGTGCCTCCCGTGGTGCACCCGTTCTTCGGTCCCATGTCCCGGGGCGATTGGGGACGGTGGGGGTGGCGGCACTGCGACCACCACTTCAGGCAGTTCGGGGTCTAGGCGCGCCCACGCGGTCGCCGGGGGCGCCCACGGGGTCGACGGGGACCCGACATGACGCCGCCCCGGGCCCCCGGAAAGCCGAATGGAGGCCGCCGCTTTCGCGACGACCTCCATTCCACTCCAGGGTCATGCCAGCCCGAGAAGGGCGCGGGCGGGACCGCTCCCGCCGCTTGAGGGACGATCTGCGCGTGCGGAACGTGCGCGCGTCGACGCGTCCCCGACCGGAACCGAATTACCTCTTCAGGTTGACCAGCTCCTGGAGCATCTCGTCCGACGTGGTGATTACCCGCGCGATCGACTGGAAGCCGCGCTGCGTGGTGATCATGTCCGTGAACTGCTCGGACAGGTCCACGTTCGACATCTCGAGCGTGCCGGGGGCGATGGACGACTCGCTCCCCTGGCCCGCGAACCCGATGATGGCCGAACCGGAGTTGGCCGTCTCGGTGAACAGGTTGTCACCCTGGCGCAGCAGACCGCCCGGGTTGGCGAAGTTGGCCAGGCCCACCTGGGCCAGCACCTGGGCCGTCCCGTTGCTGAACGCACCCGTGATGGTGCCGCTGGCGTCGATCGCGATCGACAGCAGCTCACCCATCGTGTAGCCGTCCTGCCGCCGCACCACCGCGGTGGACGCGGACGAGAACTGCGACAGGCCCTGGATGCTGCCCGTGGTGCCGAACTGCACGTCGACCGTCTGGTTGACCGCAGTGTTGGTGGGCGTGAACACCAGGGGAGTGTTCTCCGGCCCGATCAGGGCACCGTTGGCATCGAAGGTCAGGGTGCCGGTGTCGCCGGACACGATGGCGCCGTCGGTCACGGTGATGGCGAAGTCCCACTCGTTGGCATTCGCCGTCTTGGTGAACGTCACGCGCATCTCGTGGGGGAGGCCCAGCGAGTCGTAGACCGTGATCGACGACTCACGCGTATCGCCGGCCGCGGCGCCCGCGTCCAGGTTGCCGCCCAGCTCGGCCACCAGCGTCTCCTGCGCGGCCACCTTCTGGCCGATCGGGAGCTGGATGTCCCCCACCACCGGGGAGAGCACTCCGTTCGTGGCGTTGCGACCCTGCACGATGTAGCCGTTGGACGAGCTGACCAGACGTCCGAGCGCGTCGAACTGGAAGTTGCCCGCGCGGGTGTAGAACTGCTGCTGCCCGTCCGATACTATGAACAGGGCGTCACCCTGGATGGCCAGGTCGGTGTTGACGCCGGTGTTCTGCAGGTTGCCCTGCGTGTACATCATGTCGGCGCTGCCGACGGTGACGCCGAGACCGACCTGGATGGGGTCGGTCCCGAACCCGCCCTGGCCGGCCAGGCCGCCGGGACGGCTCGCGCCCTGGAAGAGCTGCGAGAACGCGTCCTTGAACGTCACGCGCGTGCCCTTGTACCCGAGCGTGTTGACGTTCGCGATGTTGTTCCCGATGGCGTCCATCCGGAACTGGTGGTTGCGGAGGCCGGTGACCCCCGCGAAGAACGACCTCAACATGTGACCGACTCCTTGTATCTCGAGAGGATGAGGTTCAAGTCGTTTCCTCGTGGTCCGGGCGGATCCCGGCGTCCACTCAGGTGCCGAGGCCCAGCTCCGCAACCGCGGAGAAGGGGATCTCGATTCCGTCTGCGATCAGCCGCAGCCCCTGCGGCGTGAAGCGCATGCCTTCGATGACGGCCTTGGTGTAGGTCTGCACCGCCAACGAGTCGCCGTCGGCGTTGACCGCCTCCACTTCGTAGCGGTAGTGACCGTCGGGCAGTCCGTTCGTCAGGGTGGAGACGTCCAGCTCCTGTCGGCCGCCACCCACGGACCCCAGGGGCTGTGAGCCCACCTCGGTGCCGTTGGCGTCGAAGAGCTTCACCGTCACCGCGCCACCCCCTACCGGCATGTCCACCGTGACGGTGTCCTGCGCGGGGACGGAGACCAGGTCGCCGGCCGCCAGCACCTCACGGCCCAACAGGCTGGAGCCCAGCGTTGCCGCCAGCGTCTCGCCCATGGCCGCGTTGGAGGCCGCCTGCGCCTCCATGTTCTCGTTCAGGTTGATGAGCTGCTCCACGCTCGAGAACTGCGCGAGCTGGACCGCCATCTCCTTCCCGTCCATCGGGCTGAGCGGGTCCTGGTTGCGGAGCTGTGCCACCAGGAGCGTCAGGAAGTCGTCGCGGCCCATCGCGTCGTTCGGCGCGAACAGGCTCCCGGGGCTGGAGCTCCCGGTCGACTGGATGCCATCGATCATCGTTGTCCTCCACGTCGGCCGGAGTCGTTCCGGTCGCGGTACAGGGAATCCCAGAAGCCGCGGGAGCGGCTGTCGGTGCCTGGGTGGTTGGCGTCCCGACCGGCCGACTCGGCCAGACCGGGAACGAAGGAGCGGACCGCATCCCGGCGCAGCGCCTCGCCCACCTCACCGGCGGACACGAGCGTGCGGACGTTGACGCCGTCCGTCTCGAGACCGTGCCGGACGAGTGACGCGCGCAGGGCGGCGGACTCGGACTGGATGCGCTCGGCTGCGAACGGATCGCGCACGCCGATCGTCGTGGTCACGCGACCGTCCTGGACGCGGACGTTGAGCAGGGTCTCGTCGCCGGTGCCCGAGTCCACGGCCAGTTGCATCTGCTGTACGGGCCTCTGCGCCGCCTGGGCGAAGACCTGACGCACGCGCTCGGCGCGCTCGGCCGCCTCCACTCCGGCGCCCGGCATCTCGACGCGCGGGAACAACGGAGCGGCGGGCTCGCTGCCCTGGGGTGCGATCGGCGCGGCCTGCGTGCCGCGAGGCGCGCTCGGCTCGCCGGTGCGCGGCTGCGCGGAGGCGTCCGACTCCTCGGTCGGCTTCGTCCGCACGGAATGCTCGGCCACCTGCAGCGCGCCGGCGGCCGGTTCGGCGGTCCCACCGGTCGGAGCGGCCGGCGCGGCGCCGGAGGCGGTCGTAGACGCCAACGGCAGGGTGGGCTCGCCGCCAGCGGTGGCGGAAGCGGGCGTGTCGGGACGCGCCGCGGTGGCGGTCGCGGTCGCGGTCGACCGCGTGGCCGGATCACCGACGAGCGGGGTCGCGACCGGGGACGCCTCCGCCGTGCGGACGGCTCCACCGGTGGGTGCGGCCGGGACCGCCGCGGGTGCGACGTTCTGCACACCGGGCACGGCCGGGCGGGCGACCGCGGCGACACGAGCCACGCCCACCACGTCGGCCGGGCGGGCCACGCTGGCCACGGGCGCCACGGAAGCCGTGCGCGCCACGTCCGCGGGACGCGCGGGGCGCGCCACCGGAGCGGGCCGCTCGATCTCTCCGAGCTGGGTGACCCGCACGGACGAGCCGAACGCCCGGCCATCGAAGGGCTCGCCCTCCAGCTCCACGTGGCCGGGGTCGAGCGGCGCCAGGGAGACGAGCCCCTCCTCGCGCGCGAGCCGTGCGAAGCGCTCGTAGGCGATCGGGTTCTCGTAGGTGCCGTCGATGACCACGTCGACCGCGAGGCCGTCGGTGTGGGCCGAGGTGCGCGTCCAGGTGACCACCGGGCCCGGCGCCGTGCGGCCTTGCGCGAACAACTCGGCCTGCCGTTCCTGCGTGCGGTAGCCCTCGGCGATCTTCACCTCGTGCCCGTACTCGGCGCGCATGCGTTCCATCACGCGCTCCAGGCGCGCCCTCAGCTCCGGATGCAGCCGATCGGGATCCGGGGGCAGGGCGGCGGTCGTGAACGGCGTGACGGTGTCGGTGTCGGATCCCCCGTCGGTCGGGGCGGCGCCCTCGACCTCCGCTGCGATCCCCGCGGTCTCGGTCGCCCCTTCGGTGGGTGCGCCCAGGACCCGCGTGTTCAGCGCACCCAGGATCAGCGACGCGAGCGCATCCTCACCCTCCACGTCGGTTGCATCGGACGGGAGCCCGAGCTCCGCGGCGTCCACGTCGGCGAAGCCGTCCGTGATCTCGTCCGCGAGCAGGGACGCGAAGGGCAGCGCGGGTGCTTCGGGCACGGTCCCGCCACGGGACTCGGCGCCCCGCGTGGTGCTCTCGCGCCCGCCCACGCCCGGGATCACGGTGAACGGATCACCGCTCGCTCCCACGAACGTCGAAGCGAACAGACTCATCGTGGCACTCCTCCTCCCTGGATGAGCGTGCTGCTGAGCGCGGCGGCCAGCTCGGCATCGAGGCTCGAGAGGATCTTGGCCGCGCTACGGTTGTCGAGCTGACGCAGGATGCGTTCGATCTCGTCCTGCTTGAGCAACCCGAGCACGCGGGCGGCGTCCCGGGCCTGCATGGTGCCGAAGATCTTGGCCAGCCGCTTCGCCGCCTCCTCCGGGTCGGGCGCAGCGCCCGCGCCGGTGGTGGAGGCGGGTGCGGCAGTCGCCTCCGCGGTCGGGGTGGCGTCGGGCGGGGGGGGTGGAGTCGTCTCCTCGGTGGGGGACGCCTCGCCCGGCGTGGCCTCCGCCGTGGTCTCGGCGACGTGGGCGTCGGTCGGCGCTGCCGAATCCGCCGAGGGCGGCTTCACGAGCGCAGCGAGCTCGGACGCGTCGAGGCCCGAGGGCGCGGTCTCCTCCTCCGCATGGGTGGAGTCGTCCGCCTGGGCACTGTCGGCGGCATGCTCGTCGGCGGCGGCCACGTCCTCATGGCCCTCGGCCGCCTCTTCGGTGGACGCGGGTGGAGGAGCCACGAACATCACGTAGCCGGTCCCTCCGCCGAGGCCCACCAGGAGGCCGATGATCAGGGGCAGGATGATCTGCTTCATCGGGGGTCGTCCTCGTCGGGGGCCTCACCGGCCTCCGGACGTCCCCGCCGTTGCAGGGACAGGTCGTCGAGCGCGTTCTGCTCCCGACGCCGGTGCTCCAGCAGCCACTCCTCGCGTCGGCGCTCCTCCAGCTTGTCGAGCGCCTTGCGGTCGGTGAGCGCCGCCACGAAGGCGTCGTAGCGTTCCTGCACGGCGCCCCAGGCGGTGCGGCTGCGCTCGGACGCCGCGTCCAGATGCGCGCCGATCTGCTCGAGCATGACGGCCACGCTCTGGGCCCGCGCCACGTCGCCCCCGGCTTCCTGGAGCTTCTCGTGCCCGACCCGGCGCAGCTCGTCCAAGGTGCGCTGGGCGTCGTCGGCCGCCGACGCCTCGGTCATGGCGCGGGCAAGCTCGGTCGCGGATGCGCGCTCCTGCTCGGCGCGTAGCCGACGCACGGTCTCCAGAGGGAAGCGATACCTGCTCAACGGGTCCTCCGCTGCGTTTCGGCGCGACCGGCGATGCTGCCGAGTCGCTGGATGGTGACCGGCGCGGGCGTGCGCTCGTCCGGTCGCTGCCACAGGAAGCCCCGGATGTCGTCCTGCAGCTCGATCGCCGCGTCCACGTCCGGGTTGGAGCCGCGCTGGTAGGCGCCCACCGAGATCAGGTCCTCCTTCTCCCGATGCGCCGCCAGGACGCGGGCCATGGTCACGGCCGCGCCGCGATGGCCTTCGTCGATGATGCCGTCGCGCACGCGGCTCTTGCTGCTCAGCACGTCGATGGCGGGGAAGTGCCCCGCGTCGGCGAGCTGCCGGCTGAGCACGATGTGCCCATCGAGGATGGAGCGCGTCGCGTCCGCCACGGGATCGCTCAGGTCGTCCCCCTCCACCAGCACGGTGTAGACGCCGGTGATGCCGCCGCGGGCGCCGTTGCCTGCGCGCTCCAGCAGGCGCGGCAGGGCCGCGAACACCGAGGGCGGATAGCCCTTGGTCGTGGGGGGCTCACCCGCCGCCAGACCGATCTGGCGCCACGCCGTTGCGACGCGGGTGATCGAGTCCAGCATGAGCAACACGTTGGCGCCCTGATCCCGGAAGTGCTCCGCGATGGCGGTGGCCACCAGGGCACCACGGGCCTGGACCAGCGCGGCCTCGTCGCCGGTGGCCACGATCACCACCGAACGCGCCAGCCCTTCGGGCCGGAGCGCGTTCTCCAGGAAGTCGCGCACTTCACGGCCGCGCTCGCCCAGGAGCGCGATGACGTTCACGTCGGAGGAGGCCTGGCGGGCGATCATGCCCAGCAGGGTGCTCTTGCCGACACCGCTTCCGGCGAAGATGCCGACGCGCTGGCCCCGGCCGAGCGTGAGCATGCCATCGATGGCACGCACGCCGGTCTCGAAGGGCGCGTCGATGATCTCGCGCTCCAGGGGGTGTGGCGGCTCGCCCAGCAGCGACATGCGCTTCGTGACGCCCAGGTCGCCCTTCCCGTCGATCGGGTGGCCGAGCCCGTTCAGCACGCGTCCCAGCAGCCCGGGACCGACGTCCACTCCGAACGAGCGGCCCATGGGTTCGACGGCGCTCCCGGGATGGATGCCACCGAGGTTGCCGAGCGGCATGAGCAACACGCCCCGCTCGTGGAAGCCCATCACCTCCGCGAGCACGGAATGCTCGTCCGAGAGGGACGTCACCCGGCACAGCTCGCCCAGGGCGACGTCCTCCAGGCCGGTGGCTTCGATCACCAACCCGACGACGCGGGTGGTCCGTCCGGCCACCGCGTAGCGCGGCACGTCGGCCACGCGCTCGATCATGGCTTCGACGTCAAGCATCGCCCAGCCCCTGGTAGATGCGCAGGAGCGCGGTGTCGACGCGCCCATCCACGAGCCGCTCGGCGCCCTCGACCACGCAGCCGCCGCGCTCCACGTTGGCGTCCGCGCGCCAGCGGATCTCGCGTCCGCCCGCCAGACTCCCCGATGAAGCGCCCGTGCTCTGGATCTCCACCGCATGCGTGGACAGCAGGGACAGGTCCGCCGGATTCAGGCGCACCGTCACCGCTTCCTCCATCTGGAAGTGCGAAAGGGCGCGCGAGACGATCTGCTCGAGCTGCTCGGGATCGGTGCGCAGCTCGCGCTGCACGATCTGTCGCGCCACGGCAACCGCCAGCGCATGCAGGTTGCGCGCGAGCGCTTCACGCCAGCTCAGCGACTCGGCGGTGAGGCCGGTCGTCGCGGTCTCCAGCGCCTGCAGCGCGCTGGTCAGCCGTGCCTGCGCCCGGGCTTCGCCTTCGCGCAGGCCTTCGGCCCGCCCACGCTCGAACGCCTCCTCCACCTCGTGGCGGTGGCGGTCCTCGGGGGACTCGGCCACGGGCTCCACGGTCGACGCGAAGCCGAGCGTGTCGAGCTCCTCCAACGCCCAGGTGGTCGGGTTCACGACCGGGCCTCCCTGATCGTCGTCATACGAGGGCATCGTCCCCACCGCTGGCCAGCATCAGCTCGCCGTTCTGCTCGAGTTGACGGGCCACGGCGATCACGCGGCGTTGGGCTTCCTCGACCTCGCTCACGCGCACCGGCCCGAGGAACTCGATCTCCGAGTTCAGGGCGGACAGCGCGCGTTGGCTCATCACCGTCTGGAGGGCCCCCTTCACGCCCTCGCTCGCCACCTTCAGCGAGAGCGCCAGGTCCTTGGTCTCGACGTTCTGGAGAAGCGTCTGCAGCGAGCGCTTGTCCACGTTGACCAGGTCCTCGAAGACGAACATCAGGTTGCGCACGCGCTCGAGCAGCTCGGGATCCCGCTCGCCCAACCCGGCAAGCAGCGCTTCCTTCTGGCCGGGAAGACGGTTCAGCACGGCAGCCACCGAATCCGGCCCGGCCGGGTTCGTGGCCGCACCGGCCAGGTAGAGCTCCGAGCCCGCCTCGAGGGCGCCCGCGATCACCTCGAGGATCTCGGGTGCCACGGGTTGCATGGCGGCCATGCGGTGCAGGATCTCGGCGGACTCGTCGATGTCGAGCGCGGCCAGCACCTCGGCCGTCTGGTTGGTCTCGAGCTGAGAGAGGACCAACGCGGCGGTCTGTGGATGCTCGCTCGCGAGCATACGGGAGATCTGCGCGGGCTCGGCATCCTGGAAGAGGGTCAGTCGGGGGCGTTCGGTGGACTGCGGGCCCACCCGTTCCAGAAGCTGACCGGCCTTGCGCGCGCCGAACGCTCTCTCGAGCACCTGGCGGGCGTAGTCGACGCCGCCGGACACGGAGGTGTTCGCCGACTCCATGCGCTCCCACTCGGCCAGCACCTGGTCCACCACATCCGGTGGAACGGCGCCCATGCGGGCGATCTCCGAGGCCACGCTCTCGAGCGCGGGCGGCGGCAGCTGCCGCGTGATCTCGGCGGCGGCGTCCGGGCCGAGCGACATGCAGATCAGGGCGATCTTCTGATGCCCGGTCAGATCCGCGTGCGAGAGGGTGGCCGCCACGGGTTAGGCTCCCTGCAGCCAGGAGTTCACGACACGTGCTGCGGCCTGCGGGTTCTCGACCACGCGAGCCGCGAGCTCTTCGCGCTGCGGACGGCGGGAGGCCGGCAAGGGCGCGCGCGCCGGCTCGGGGAGCCGGTCCGCGCCGTCCCCGGCGACCAGCACCGGCGGCTGCGCCCGCGGCGTCTCCCGCAGGGTGCGCAGCGCGCGCAACGACAGGATGAAGGCCAGGATCAGCGCCAGCACCGCGAGCACGGGCTTCTGCAGCATCTGGATCCAGTCCAGGATGCCCGTCCCGCTCGGCTCCGGCGCGACGATCGGTGTGACGCCGCTGAACGGGACGGAGACGACCGAGATGGCGTCTCCCCGCGTGCCGTCCACGCCGACCGCGTTGCGCACGAGGGCTTCGATGCGCGCCAGCTCGTCCGCCGTGCGATCCGTGAAGCTGACGTTGCCTTCCTCGTCGGTGCTCATGGCCGCGTTGACCAGCACCGCCACCGTCAGACGCTCCACGCCGCCCTGCCCCTGCGTGAACTGCTCCACGCTGCGGGTCCCGTCGAACGTGGTCTTCGACTGCTGGGAGGCGGCGCCCGTCGCGCCTTCGCCCGGGATGACCTCCGCGCGTTCCTCGGACAGCAACACCTGCGCTTCCGGATCCACCGACTGCACGGTGCGCGCGACCTGATCGAAGTTGAGCGTGGCCGCCACGCGGACGTCCGCGTTGCCCGGTCCCACGAGCGGATCGAGCAGCCGGCGCGCCTTGGACTCCAGGTGACGCTCGACCGCGAGCTGCGTCTCGAGCTGGCGGGAGGTGAGCCCGATGCCGGTGTCCGACTCGGTGGACGCCGAGAGCATGCGGCCCTGTGCGTCCAACACGGTCACGTGCTCGCTGCTCAGACGGTCCACGCTGCTCGCCACGAGATAGGTGATGCCGCGCACCATGCCGTCACCGGCGTCGAAGCCCGGACGCAGCGTGAGCACCACCGACGCTTCGGCCGGCTCGTTGGCACGGCGGAAGACGGAGCTCTCCCCCATGGAGAGATGGACCTTGGCGCCGTCGACGCCGGCCATCTCCGCGATGGTCCGCTCCAGCTCGCCCTCCAGCGCCCGCTTGTAGTTGATGCGCTGGGTGAAGTCCGTCATCCCCCACGAGGGCTGGTCGAAGATCTCGAAGCCCGTGCGTCCGGACGGCACCACGCCCTGCTCGGCGAGCACGATGCGGGCGCGGGCCAGGTCCGTGGAGGCGACGTGGATCTCGCTTCCGCCCTTCTCCATCCGGTAGAGGATGCCCTCTTCGTCCAGACGGCCGGTGACGGTCGGGACCGTCTGCAGATCGAGCGCGCCCAGCACGGGCACCCACGTGGGCGCGGTGGACCAGCGGTAGACACCCCACACCAGGGCCACGGCCAGAGCGGCAGCCAGACCCACCTGGACCCGACGTCCCACGCCGAGGCGGTCGAGACTGCGGGTGAGCTGCTGAAGGAAGACGCTCATCCGGATCAGCCCTGCATGTTGGCGAGGGTGCGGTACGCTTCAACGAGCTTGTTGCGTACCTCGATCAGCAGCTCCAACGCGATGCCGGCCTCTTCCGCCGCGGCCATCACGTCGTGCAGCTCGACATCCTCCCCGCGCACGAACGCGCTCATGGCGTCGCGGGCGGAGGACTGGGCGTCCCCGATCTCGCCGAGCGCCTTCTGGAAGATGTCCGCGAAGGACGAGGAGGACGGGTCACCCCGGGTCGGGTCGACCGCCGCGCCTGCGCGCAGGCCGACGGCCGTGGGGTCGAGACCGCGGATGGGAGTCGCCATGGGAATCAGCCTCGAATGTCCAGATGGGTGCCGCGGGCCACGACGGACGCGGGCTGCGTCTGGGCGCCCCGGCCGTACGTGACGGCGCCGAGTGCCTCGACGCGCGCGAAGTAGTCCCGCTCCTCCGAGCTCAGGTGCGTCCAGATCTCGGGATCGACCCGGTCCGGGGCGGGTGCGGCGGGACGGGCGGACGCCAGCGCGGACGCTTCGGCCTGCACCCGACTGCGGGCGCGGTCGTCGGCGCCGGCGTGCGTCTCCGCGGCCGCCTTCTCCTGGGCCTCGTCTGTGCGCGGCCCCGGAGCGATGGGAAGCGTGTTGCCGATCGAATCGATCACCTGTTCCTCTCCTCGTCCCTAGATCGACAGCGCGCGGTGCAGGACGGACTTGAGGACCTGGAAGACCGTCGCGTTGGCCTCGTAGGCGCGTCGCGAGAGCATCAGGTCCACCGTCTCCTGGCTGAGCTCGACGTTCGGGTAGCGCACGTAGCCGTTCGCGTCCGCGTCGGGATGGCCGGGGTCGTAGACCAGCGGCCCTTCGGTCGGGTCGGCCTCCACCGCCGTGACGTCGACCCCGCCGGGCTCCCCTTCCTGGAAGGGCAGCGGCGGGACGTCCAGCGACGCGAGGGTGAGCGGGCCGGTGTCGGGCCGGGGCCGCGCCTCGAGGCGCGCCACCTGGCGCTGGTAGGCGCCGCCGCCCGCGGTCCGGGTGGCCTCCGCGTTGGCGATGTTCTCCGCGATGGTCTCCATGCGGACGCGCTGGGCCGTCAGCCCGCTGGCCGCGACACGCAGCGGACGGAAGAAGCGGCGCGATGCGTCCGCCGGGTCGAACCCGCCGAAGATCTCCATCAGGCCCCCCGCACCGCGGAGCGCAGCCGCTCGTACGTCCGGCGCAGCAGGTCGGCCGAGGCGTCGTAGCGGATCTGCTCGTTGGCGAGCGCCACCATCTCGGCCTCGAGATCCACCTCGGCGGTGGCCTCCTGTCCCTCCAGCGCGGCCTGGAGCCCCTGCTCGAAATCGGGCTCGACACCGTTGGTGGCGTTGGCCACCCGGTGGGCCATCTCCCGCATGCGGCTCGTGGCCGCATCGAGGTCGCCCTTCAGGGTGCCCACCCCGGACGAGGGTCCCAGCAGGTGTTTCAGCACGTCTGCCTCCGCGTGGTCGAAATACGTCGCACCGGGTGAAGGCAAGCGCTGTACCGATGCGGGACCACGGGGGACCGGCCCGGGGACAGGCGGGGGCGCAGGGCCCCTATCCCGTGGTCAGACCATCACTTGGGAGGACAGCTCGGGGCGGTGGGGCGGCCCGGAGCGCGGAGGAGACGGGGCGGGGAAGGAGGAGGCGGGGCTCCCGGGCGGCTGAAGATTCCGCCCGGAAGCGGGTGGTTCGTCCCGGCACGGACCCGGACGAACGTGCCGGTCCGACGGCTCAGTCGTCGGGTCGGTTCAGCTTGTTGCGCAGGGTTCGGGGGTTGATCCCGAGGAGCTCGGACGCGCGGGTCCGGTTGCCGCGGGTGCGGCGCAACGCCTCCTCGATCAGAGCCTCCTCCGCCTCACGCACGTCCAGGGAGTGCAGCATCACGGTCCCTTCGGGCGCCGCGGCAGGCGCTGCAGCCGATGCGGGCTCCCGATCCGGCAGGACGGACCGGAGCTCGGCGCCCGTCAGGTCGAAGTCCGACGGGCGCAGCGTGGGATCGCGGCTCAGGATGACGGCCCGCTCGACCGCGTGCTGCAGCTCGCGCACGTTGCCCGGCCAGGTATGGGCGTTGAGGAGCTGCACGGCCTCCGGGGAGAAGCCGGTCAGCTCCTTCCCGTTCTGGTCGGCCGCGCGCCGCGCGAACTGCTGGGCCAGCAGCAGCACGTCCCCGGACCGTTCCCGCAGCGCCGGCACCTTGATCGGCACCACCGCCAGGCGGAAGTAGAGATCCTCGCGGAAGCGGCCGGCCCGCACCTCGCCGGCCAGATCCCGGTTGGTGGTCGCGACCACGCGGGTGTCCACGCGGATCGGCGAGGTTCCGCCCACCCGCTCGAACTCCTGCTCCTGCAGGGCCCGGAGCAGCTTCGCCTGCAGCTCGATCTGCATCTCGGAGATTTCGTCGAGCAGCAGCGTTCCGCCGTGCGCGCGCTCGAAGGCCCCGGGCACGCGCTTGGTGGCGCCCGTGAACGCCCCCTTCTCGTGGCCGAAGAGCGAGCTTTCCACGAGGGTCTCGGGGATGGCCGCGCAGTTCAGCGCGACGAACGGCCCACCCCCGCGCTCGCTCAGGTCATGGAGCGCGCGGGCCAGCAGCTCCTTGCCCGTCCCCGATTCGCCCTGGATCAGGACGGTGGCGCGCGTGGGCGCCACGGTCTGGACGGTCTCCATGACCTTCCGCAGGGCGGCCGACTCCCCGAGGATCTCGCGCCGCACCCGGAGCTGGGAGATCTCCCCCCGCAGCTGGGCGTTCTCGCGGCGCAGGCTGGTGAGCTCCAGCGCCTGGGCCACCGCGAAGCGGAGCTCCTCGGGCCGGACCGGCTTGGTCACATAGTCGATGGCACCGGCCTTCAGGGAGGACACCGCGTCCTCCACGGTCGCATAGGCCGTGCTCATGATCAGCGGGATCCCCAGCCCCTTCCGCAGCAGGATGTTCAGGAACTCGAGCCCCGAGACCTTCGGCAGCCGGTAGTCCGACAGGATCAGGTCCGGTTCGTGCTCTTCGAGCACCTGGAGCGCCGCCGGCACGTGCTCGGCCGTGAGCACCTCGTGCCCGGCCTCCTCGAGGGCCTCGCGGGCCAACTCGAGATCGGCGGGTGTGTCGTCGACGCAGAGGATCGTGGCCATCTGGGCTCAAGTCTGGGGAGTTGCGGTCCGATAACCTATACGGCGGAACCGATTCCGGCTCAACCGAAGCGGAGAACCCACGGTGCGGGTCACGAGCCACACGCAGTATCTGCAAGCACGACAGACGGTTGTGGAGGCCAGCGCCCGGTTGGCCGAGACCACCCAGAAGGCGTCCCACGGGAAGCGCATCCGGCGTCCCTCGGACGATCCGACCGGGACGGCCGAGGCGCTCCAGACGCGCTCGGACCGCCGGGTCACGGCCCAGACCGCCCGGAACATCGATGCCGGCCGTCGGCGCCTGGATGCCGAAGAGGACGTGCTCGCGGGCATCACGGACGCGCTCACCCGGGCCAAGGAGCTGGGGCTGAGCCAGATCGGCGCCACGGCCTCGCCCCAGACCCGACTGGTGGCCAAGGGCGAGGTGGACGAGCTCCTCAACACCGTGATCGGGCTGGGCAACACCCAGCAGGCGGGTGCCTTCCTCTTCGGGGGCTTCTACGCCGACCAGCAGCCCTTCGACGCCGCCGGGAACGTGTCGCCCACGACCCCGCCGGTCGGCGAGGCCCAGCTCGACCTCGGGTCGGGCCAGCGGATGGCCACCAACCACGATGGGCAGTCGGTCTTCGTGGACTCGGGCGTCCTGGACGCCCTCCGGAACCTGTCCGCCGCCTTGGCCGCCAACGACGACACCCAGATCGCCAACGCGGTCACGGACGTCGACAACGCGTTCGACGCCACCCAGTCCCTGGTGGCCGACGTCGGCGCCCGGTGGGTGCGGATGGACCATACCGCGTCGGCGCTCGAGGACGTCGACCTCAACCTCGAGGAACGCCTCGGGGCGATCGAGGACGCCGACCTCGCCGAGGTCCTGGTCGAGCTCTCCTCCCGGCAGGTGGCGCTGCAGTCGGCCCTCATGGCCACCGCCCGCGCCTCCGAGCTGACCCTGACCAACTACCTGCGATGAACGCGCAGCCCCAGACCCGGTCCTACTACAGGGTCGAGTACCCGCTCGCCGAGCGGCCCCACTTCCTGATGTCCGACCGGATCCTCCAGGTCCTGGACTGCTCCGAGGTGGGCTTCCGCTACGACGTCTCCGGCTATCCGCCCCCGAAGGTGGGCGAGCGGATCGCTGGCCGGATCCGGTTCCGCCGCGGCCGTCAGTTCCCCGTGGAGGGACGGATCGTCCGGGTCCGGGAGCGCGAGGTCGTCGTGATGCTGGACGAGGTCCGCATCCCGCTCGCGACCATCTACGACGAGCAGCGCTACCTGCGGTCGCGCTACCCCATGCGCTTCTGAGGAACGGGCCCCCACGGGCCGTCCTCCCCGCTCCACCGGCTCCCCGCCGGCGCTTCTCCCGATTGCTCCCCGCCTCCCCTGATCCATCGCCCCGGTGCTGGCGCTCCATCCGCCCTTGGCGCATGGGGTCGCCCCGGAGCGGTCCCGCTGCCGGGCCCTCCGGCGGAGCGGCCGGGCGGGCCGGAGCGCCTCGCGGCGCCGCAGAGCACCAAACCCCTGGCAGAACGCCAGATGCACGCTCCGGGGCCGCGGAGGTCCCGGGGGCCGGGCCCAACCCGCCCGGACCCCGGATGTCGTTGTGCGTCAACGACTTGTGCCTTCCTGACAGGCTCCCGCCCGCCCTTCCTCAACTTTCCCGCAGGCCGGCCGACACTCCTTACAGCGAAGAGAGGGCGCTGACCGGAACCGAACCCCTCTCGGTGGACAGCTAGAGCCTCCAGATAGGGAGCAACACCATGCCAGCAATCAACACCAATTCCGCCGCGATGAACACGCAGCGGATCCTGGGCCAGCACAGCCGTGCGTTCGCCCAGTCCGTCGGCCGACTCTCCTCCGGTTTCCGGATCAACCGCGCCGGTGACGACGCGGCCGGCCTCGGTATCGCCAACCGCCTCTCCGCCGACGTGCGTGGCCTCAAGCAGGCCGCCCGCAACGCCGAGCAGGGCATCTCGATGCTGCAGGTCGCCGAGGGTGGCACGCAGCAGATCCAGGCGATGCTCGAGCGTATGAAGGAGCTCGCCTCGCAGGCGGCCTCCGCCAACTCCGGCAGCCGCACCGTGCTGAACCAGGAGTTCGACGCGCTCCGTTCCGAGATCGGCCGTATCACCGACTCGACCGCCTTCCAGGGCAACAAGCTCCTGAACGGCTCGTTCGGTAACGCGATCGACCTCGGCAACTCGACGCTCGATGCGAACACCGCGCTGCAGACCTCGTCGATCAGCGCGCAGGGCGCGGCCGCCGGGACCTACACGGTCACGAAGGTGGACGCGACCACGCTGCAGATCAGCGATGGTACGAACTCGCAGAACGTGACGGTCGCCTCGACGGGCGTGCAGAACGTCTCGTTCTCGCAGTTCGGCGTGTCCTTCTCGACCGGCCTCGGGTTCGACATCAGCGGTAACAACAACTCGTTCTCGGCCAACAACAGCCTGGTGGTCTCGGCCGGTACCGGCGGGTCCTTCCTGGTGAGCTCGAGCGGCGCCTACACGAGCACCGACCTGGTGAGCGTGGGTCAGATCGACCTGGGCACCGGCGCGACCGGCCTCAACATCGCGACGAACGACCTGACCACGCAGGCCAACGCGCAGACCGCGCTGACCGCGCTGGACGGGGCCATCGACTCCGTGTCGTCCGCTCTGGCCGACATCGGTACCGCGATGAACCGGATCGACTTCGCGCGCACCAACGCCGAAGTGACGATCGAGAACTACGCGGCCGCCGAAGGCGTGATCCGCGACGCGGACATCGCCGCCGAGACGACGAACTTCGCGAAGCTCGGAATCCAGCAGCAGGCCGCGACCGCGATGCTCGCCCAGGCGAACGCCGCGCCGCAGCTCCTGCTGTCGCTGCTCGGCTAAGCCAGCGGCTGAACGCACGACCGGGTCAACGTACCTGGAGACGCACGGGGGTCCCCGGGCCGGCATCCGCCGGTCCGGGGCACCGGCGTAGGAGAGAGACATGGAAGCCTCATCGTTCTTCAGTGGCCTTCTGAGCGGTGTCGACTACCGATCCCTGGTCGACGCCATCATCAACGCGCAGTCGCGTCCCATCACCCGGCTGGAAGACCGGATCGATCGGATCGAGACGCGCTCCGACGCCTACCTCTCCTTCAAGGGCCTGCTGTCCTCCCTCAAGGACGCATCGACCGCGCTGCGCTCCTCCGACGCCTTCGGAGCGCGTACCGCCACCTCTTCTTCCTCGAGCGTGTCCGTCTCGGCCGCGAACAACGCGCCCGTGGGCAGCCACGAGATCGAGGTCTTCCAGTTGGCCACGGCCGAGAAGCTGGGCTCCGATTCCTTCCAGGATCGCAGCGCCGATCTCGGCCTGAGCGGCGAGTTCCTCATCAACGGTCGCCGCGTCGCCGTGGCCGCCACGGACTCGCTCGACGACATCGCCCAGGCCATCAACGGCGTGAACAGCGGGAGCACCGCGAGCGGTGTGAACGCCTCGGTGGTCTCGGTCGGGTCGTCCGACCACCGCCTGATCCTCACGTCGGAGCGCACGGGCGCCACCGGTGTGGATCTGGTGGAGGTCAGCGGCGGTGTGCTGAAGAGCCTGGGCGTGCTGGATGCCACCATGTCCACCAAGCACATCACGTCCGACGGGGCCCTGAGCGACCGGTTCGCCAACGGCACGCAGTCGGTGGGTGGGCTCCTCGGTCTGACGTCGCCTCCGGCGGCGGGCGCGGTGGGCATCGGCAGCCTGAGCGTCACGCTCGACCTGTCGACCATGTCGCTGACGGACATCGCGGACGCCATCAACGCCGAGGCATCCCTCGCCGGCAGCGGCATCCAGGCCACGGTGGTTCCGGATCCCGACGCCGGCGCCTCGGTGCGCCGCCTCGACATCTCCGGGACCACATCCTTCACCGACGCGGGGGGCATCCTCGAGACGCTGGGATTCCTGCAGGGCGGCAAGAGCGGTGTGGCGCACGAGCTCACCAGCGCCACCGCCTTCCAGGACGCTGGGGGCGTGAACCCCGCCACCGCCGGGACGCAGCTCTCGCAGCTCTCGATCGGCGGCAACGGCGCCGGGGTGCAGGCGGGGGACACCCTGACCATCTCGGGCACCCGCGGCGACGGCTCCACATTCGGCTTCACCTACACCGTGGGGGGTGGGGACACGCTGCAGACGATCGTCAACCGCCTCAACAGCAACGTGGACGGGCTGCAGGCCGGAAGCCGTACGGCCACCGCCTCCATCTCGGCCAACGGCGAGCTGGTGATCACGGACGACCAGGTGGGCGGCAGCCGCCTGTCGCTGTCCATCGTGGCGAACAACGAGAACGGTGGCACGCTCGACTTCGGCGCCGTCGGGACCAGCGCCACGGGCCGCTTGCGGCAGATCTCCGCGGGCGCCGACGCGCAGCTCTCGGTGGACGGCGTCTATCTGGAGCGCGCGACCAACTCCATCGCCGACGCGGTCGAGGGCCTGACCGTCGAGCTGCACGCCGGGTCGGTGGGAGACGTCGTCGCGGTGATGGTCGGCAAGGACATCGACGCCTTCGTCAGCGACATCCAGGCCTTCATCGACGCGTACAACTCCTCCGCGGAGTTCGTGCGCACGCAGCTCGAGCGTGACGCAGATGGCAACGGCGGGCCGCTGGCGGGGGACAGCACCCTGCGCTCCATGGCCTCCGACATGCGGCGCGCCATGCAGACCGCCCTTGCGCCCGGTGTGGCGGGGAATCTGGGCCGCTTGGGCGACCTGGGGATCGAGATCCAGCAGGACGGATCCTTCTCGGTCGACACCGCGCGCTTGAAGGAAGCGTTGGAGACGGACAGCGGCGCCGTGCAGCGGCTCTTCGGCATCCACGGCGCGGGCAGCGTGAGCGAGCTCGAGTTCGTGGGCGTCACGGACGCCTCCGTCGCCGGCACGTACGGTGTGGAGATCACACAGGCGGCGACGCGGGCGCAGATCCTGGGCACCGGCTTCGGTGGCACCTACGTGGATGACGGCACGTCCGACTCGATGCTGATCAAGGACATCGCCTCGGGTGCGACCTACACGGTCGCCCTGTCCAACGGCGACACGCTCCAGGACATCATCGACAAGATCAACACCGAGATGGACACGGCGCTCTCCGAGATCCACGAGGCGTCGGCGCAGCTCTTCTCCGACGGCGTGGGGACGGTCGCCACCGACAGCACGCGCCTCTCCGACCTGTTCGACAACCTGGGGGCCAACCTGGGCGTCGCGGCCGGTGACACGCTCACGTTCTCCGGAACGACGCGCGGCGGCGCCACCATCGACACGCAGTTCGTGGTCACCGATCCGTCCACCCAGACCGTGGGTGAGATGATGGCCACGTTGCAGAGCGCGGTGGGCCCGGACACGCGCGTCTACCTGGACGCGAACGGGCGCATCCGCGCCGAGGATCAGGAGACGGGCTCCAGCCTCTTCACCCTGGACATCACGTCCGACAACGCAGGCGGCGGCACGTTCTCGGTCGGGACCATCGCCGCCGTTCAGGAAGGCCGGACCACGTCGGGCATCGTGGCCGTGGACAATGGGGGTCAGCTGGAGCTGACCGCAGAAGGCTACGGGAGCAACGAAGGCTTCGAGATCAGCTTCCTCGCGGGTGGCACCGACGGGTCCGCCTCGTTGGGCGTGGCAGCCGCCAGCTACACCGGGCTCGACGTGCAGGGTACCATCGGTGGCTTCGCCGCCACCGGGCTCGGGCAGCTCCTGACGGGCGACGCGGACAGCGCGGTGGAGGGCATCAGCCTCCTCTACACCGGCAGCGGCGTCGGGTCGGTGGGGACGATGAGCGTAAGCCGCGGGATCGCCTCCCTCGTGGAGCTCGCGGCCGACGCGCTCGTCAGCAGTGACGGGGGATCGATCGACGACCTCGTCGAGCAGGGTCAGCGCAACATCGATTCCATGGAGAGTCGGATCAGCACCATCGAGGACCGGCTGGCGAGGCGGCGTGAGCTGCTGCTGCGCCGGTTCCTGGCCGCCGAGACCGCACTGGCCCGGACGCAGTCACAGACGGACTACCTCTTCGCGAGCCTTCCGCAGTTCAACCAGAACGAGCGATGAACAAGAACGGCTACACCGCCTACAAGCGGGCGGAGATCCAGAGCAGCAGCCCCGAGCAGCTCATCCCACTGCTGTATCGTGAGCTCCTGCGCCAACTGGCACAGGGCCGCGCGCACATCGCGAACGGCGCCTTCGAGGAGAAGGCGGATGCGTTCAGCAAGGCGAACGCGATCCTCCTGGAGCTCATGGGCAGCCTGGACGTGAAGGCCGGCGGCGAGCTGGGCCAGCAACTGGCCTCGCTCTACCGCTACTTCCTCGCGGAGCTCGAGGCGGTCAGCCGCACGCTCGACCTGGGACGACTGGATTCCCTGGTCGACCTCATCCAGCCGCTGGAGGAGGCCTGGCGCCACGCCGCCGAGGAGCTCGCCTCCCAGCAGGCGGGCGTATGAGCGCCCAGGCCGTCATGGGATGGCTGGAGCGGCGGCGCGCCGGCTACCGGGCCTACGCCGCCCTGGTGGGGGAGCAGGCCACCGCGCTCCTCCAGGAGGACTTCGGCCGGATCCGGGGCCTGGAGCTGGAGCGCGACCGTCTGGCCCAGGGCCCGCTCGCGGAGGCCGTCCCGGGCGACCTGGAGGCCCTGCTGGCCTCGTCCGGCTCCGTGCGGGCCGCCTACGCGGAGACGCGCGGCGAGATGGAGCGTGCGCTCGGTCTGGAGCGGGCCTACCGGCGGGGCCTGGAGTCGGTGCTCGAGACCACGCGGGCCGAGCTCGCGGAGGTGCAGGGATCGGGCACGCCCCGGTCCCCCTACGGGCGGCAGCCCGCCGGGGCCGGCGCTGGCGCGGCGCTCGACCTGAGGCGATAGGCGTCCGGAGCCGTCCCGACTAAACATCCGGCCCGGACCGGCCGACACTGAAGACAAGCAGGACCGAACCACACCCAGGAGACGTGACATGCGCATCCCCGACTCGAAGCCGGAAGGCCTCCGGTCCGATGGCGCTGGGCGCATCCGCGAGGAGCCCCCGGTCGGCGGCGAGCAGAAGGCCCGCCCGATACCGCCGGTGGCCCGTATGGACCGGGTTGAGATCTCCGACGCCGCCCGCGCCCTGGCCGAGCAGGCCCGCGCCCGGGAGACGGCAGAAGCCGAGGCCGCCCCGACGGCCGGCGAGACCTCCCCGGACCGTACCGCCGAGCTCCGGGCCCGTGTGGCCCAGGGCTACTACGACCAGCCCCAGATCCTGTCGCAGGTGGCCGACCGCCTCCTCGACAGCGGTGATCTTTGAGTCCGGGGCTCGTGACCATGGGATCCCGCATCGAGACCAGACCGGAACGAGCGTTCTACAACGTGGGGGTCGCCCTGCGGCTGATCGAAGGCGTGCTCGACGATCTGGAGCGCGACCTGCGGGTCCCGGCCGCCCGGCCGGCCGGCCGGATGGTGGACCACATCGTCCACGCGCTGCATCTCATCGAGCAGCTGGACCCGCCGGCCGATCCCACGACCGCACCGGCCGCGGCCCGTGTGCGCACCCAGCTCCGCGGGGAGCTCGAGACCCTTCTGGTGGACCTCACGCGCCAGGGCGCCGAAGCCACCGTCTGAGCGTCAGCTCCCGCGGATGTAGGTCTTTCCGCCCGCCACCAGGGCCCCTCCCCGCAGCGCGTACTCGTAGGCGGCCCGGCCCTGGGGGGTCGTGATCACGATCGTGTTGCCGATCACCGTGTAGGTCCCCTGCGCGTTCCCCCCTCCGATGCTGGACACGTCCGACCAGGATCCCTCGTTCGTCCGGGCGCTCGACGCCCCCACGGACGAGGACGACGTGAACTCGAAGGAGCCCACCCCGTCGAAGGCCACGGTCTCCTCGTACGAGTGCGCCCAGGAGCCGCTGCCCGCGATGCTCGGGGAGGAGTTCCCCGAGTAGAACGTCCACCGCCCCGCCAGGGCCGCGACGGCCGCCGCGTCGAGGGTGGGCGCGCCGATCTCGACGGCCCCCACCAGTCGGTCCACCTCGTCCCGGATCGCGGCGAAGCGCTCCGGAGACGTCAGCACCACCATGCCGAAGGACGTGCCGTCGCCGCCCTGGAGGGTAAGCGAACGTCCCGCGACCCGCTGTCCCGTCGAGGGGCTGACGAGATCGTATTCGCCCGCGATGACGGGCCGCCCCGACACCGTGGTCGCGTGCAGGTCCGTGCTGGGGGTTCCCTGCAGCCCCAGCGCCCCGGCCAGGGCGACCAGCTCGTTCTGGATCTCGGCGGGGGTCGCGCTGACGCCCGGGGCGGCGATGAGGGTCGCCGATCGCGTCGGGTCCTGGAACACGCGGACGCGCCCCTCGGCCCGGACGAGGGCCCAGCCGCTCGGGATGGGATAGCGGACATTCCAGCCCTGCACCGTCTGCACCTCACCGGCCTCCTGTGCGCTCGACGGCGTGGCCGGAAGGGCGACGGGTACGGTCAGGGCGGCCAGGCACAGGAGGGTGCGAAGGGGCGGCACGGCGGTCCGGGAGTCCATGAGGGTACGCGGGTCCGAGGTCGATGGGCGCGGGGACCGATCGACGGTCTCCCCCGCGTCGGTGCCGCCGCATCCGGCGCCACCGCTCACCCGGAGTGGCGGGAAGCGGCATCGGATCGGGTCGCGCACCGCTCCCGCAGTGGAGTCGTGGCCCGCGATGTGCGACGTTCCGGTCGCTTCCCGACGGAGCGCACCCCCCGCAGGAGGGATCGCGAAGCGCGATCCCCCGCCCCGTCCCTGGTAGGTCGGCAATCCGGATCCGTGGACGCACCCCTCCGACCCCTCCACGTGCTGCTCGCCGATGACGAGGCGATGTTGCGCCTCGCCATCCGCCTCACCCTCGAGGACCGGGGGCACCGCGTCACCGAGGCGCCCGACGCCGATCGGGCCCTGGTCCTGGCCCGCGCGGGCGGGTTCGACCTGGCGATCCTGGACGTGAACATGCCGGGCGACGGGCTCCGCCTCCTGGCCCGGCTGCTGGACGAAGCGATCCTTCCGGGCCGGATCCTCATGCTCACGGCGGACGTCGCACGGTGGGCCACCCGCGAGGAGCTGGAGCGGCGCGGCATCCCCTGGCTCGCCAAGCCCTTCGACTTCGGGGAGTTGACCCGGACGCTGGAGCGGATGGCGGACGAAGGGAGTGCCCCCGCCGGCTGATCCGTCCGGTAGCCTAGGGCGTCGGGGGTTGGGGCGCCGCGTACAGGAAGGGCAGGAAGATCGTGACCCGGCGATTGGCCGGATCCTCGGGCTGGCCGGCGAGCCGGAGCTTGCGATCGGCGTATCCGCGCACCTCGTTCACGCGCCTCGGATCGAGCCCTGCGCCCTCCAGCGCCCGACGCGCCGCGTTGGCCCGGTCATTGGAGAGCTCCCAGTTCGTGTAGCCGCTCTGGGAGAGGGGTCGGGCATCCGTATGCCCCTCGACGATGATGCCGTTGGGCTGCTCCGCCAGCTCGCGCGCGACCACCTGCAGGACGGCCTGCGCCGGGTCGGTCAGCTGCGCCGAGCCCAGCGAGAAGAAGGTGGGGCCGTCGTCGGACTCGGCCAGCTCGATCCGGAGCCCGTCGTCGCCCACCTGGACGTCGATGGCGCCGGCCAGGCCCTCCCGTTCCATGACCTCGGAGAGATCGTTCCGCAGATGCTCCGCGGTCTCCTCGAGGCGAGCCCGCTCCTCCCGGTGCCGTCGCTGAAGCATCTCGAAGAGCGCGCTCTGGGTGGTGGTGGGCAGCCCGGTGCTGCCCGCCAGCGCGGCGCTCGTGCCGGCACCCGCCTGGTCGCGGTAGCCCAGGGGGTTGTTGAAGTAGGCCTGGACCACGTCCTTGGCGGGCTGATCCATCCCCACCACCCACATCACCAGGAAGAAGGCCATCATCGCCGTCACGAAGTCGGCGTACGCCACCTTCCAGGCCCCGCCGTGGTGGCCGTCGTGGTGTCCCTTCTTCTTGACGATCCGGATGACCGGTGGGGCGCCGTGGTCGTGCATCAGGCCGCCGCCTTCGCCTGCTCGGACGCCTTGTTCGTCAGCTCTTCGAGCTCGACGAAGGAGGGGCGGTCCTCGGAGATGATGGCGCGACGGGCGAACTCGACGGACGTGAGCGGCGCGTCGCCGCGCGCGAACGAGAGGATGCCCACACGGATGCAGTCCATGTAGGCGTGCTCGCTGCGGCCCCGGCTCTCGAGCGCGGCCGCGAGGGGGTGCATGACCCCGTAGGCGCCCAGCACGCCCAGGAACGTCCCCACCAGTGCCGCGCCCACCTTGTGGCCGATCTCCTCGGGGGAGCCCCCGATGTGGCCCATGGTGATGATCACGCCCAGCACGGCGGCCACGATCCCGAAGCCCGGAAGCGCGTCGCCCACCGTGGCCAGCGCCTTGGGGACCACCTTGCCGGCTTCGTGATGGCGCTCCAGGTCCAGCTCCAGGATCTCCGAGAGGTTGTGCTCCGGGATGGTGCCCGTGAGCAGGACCTTCAAGGTGTCGGTGAGGAAGCCCACGGCGTGGTGGTTGCGGGCGAACGTGGGATACCGCTTGAAGATGCTGCTCTCGTGCGGCTTCTCGGCGTGCTGCTCGATGCCGATCAGGCCCTCGCGGCGCGCCGTGTAGAACAGCTCGTACAGCACCGCCAGCAGGTCCTTGTAGGCGGACTTGCTGTACGGATTGGGCTTGAGCAGCCCCAGGACGTCCTTGACGAGCTGGACGACGGTCTGGGGGGTGCTCGAGATCAGCAACGACCCCAGCGCGGCTCCTCCGATGATGATGAACTCGGAGACCTGGATGAGCACCAGGAGGTTGCCGCCGTGCATCATGAAGCCGCCGACGATGCTGCCCAGCACGATGGCGAAGCCGATGAGGACCAGCACGTTAGGCGGTACCCCGCAGGAATGGCGGTACGGAGGCCTCCGGGGGGGAGGCCCTCTCCACGGGAGAGTATCGGTCAGGGGGGAGGGGAAGTTGACGCTTCGTCCGGGTCCAGGGGCGGTGCGGCCGGAAGTGCCGCCGGACCCGGTCGAACCTGCCGCCCGCGGGCCTTTCCGGTCGCGCCACGGGCACGCCGGGGCGGGCACGCTTTCTGCCATACGTTGCACCGTATCCCCAGCACCGGCCGTCCCGGGAGGCTCAACGTGCCGCCTCGAACCGGCCGATACTCGGAAGGAGCGCCCCTTCGAAGGGGTGAGCCGCACACGGAAAGGGGTCTCGGGGCCGAGTGAGCGTTCTCCACAGCCACGCACAGAGCGCATCGCCCGCACCCGCCGGGACCACACCCGCCGCGGGTGGGCACTGGCTTGTGCGCGTCCTCCAGCGCGCCGGCGTCCCGGGCGCTGCGGAACTGACGATCCCGCTGGCCCAGACCGTCGAACAGGCCTGGCGCCTGGCCTCCGATCGCTGCGCCATGGACCAGGACCGGATCGCGCAACTGGTGGCGGCGCGCTACCGCACGAAGGTGGCGGACCTCACGACCATCGAGCCCGGTGTGCTCCGTCTGCTGCCGGCTTCGGTGGCCCGCCAGCACCTCATCCTTCCCGTCCGCGCGGACTACCATCAGCTCGTCGTGGCGGTGGCCAACCCGACCGACCTGGAGGCCGAGCAGGCCGCCGCCTTCGCCTCCGGACGAAAGGTCCGGCTGGAGGTGGCGTCTCCGGCCCGTCTCCTGGAACGGATGGATCAGCTCTACGACCAGCCCAACCAGAAGGTCGGCCGGCTGCTCGACGCCGCCATGCAGGAGGAGACCGGCATCCAGGTCGTCGAGCAGGACATCGACACCGGGCCGAGCAAGACCGAGGTGGACTCCGAGCCCGTCATCCGCCTGACCAACCTCATCCTGGTCAAGGCCATCGAGCAGGGCGCCAGCGACATCCATCTCCAGCCCGAGCGGGAGTCCGGCGTGGTGCGCTTCCGGGTGGACGGCGTGCTGCGCCGTCACCTGGAGATGCCGATGCCGGCGCTCGTGCGCGTGATCTCGCGCATCAAGGTCATGGGCAAGATGGACATCGCCGACCGGCTCCGCCCGCAGGACGGGCGCGCGCGCGTGCGCGTCGGAGGCGGCAACTACGATCTGCGCATCTCCACGGTGCCCGCGCGCGATCACGAGAAGGCGGTCATCCGCATCCTGGACCAGGGGCGCTCCATCGAGGGCCTGGGCGAGACGGGCATGCACCCGCTGGAGGTCCAGCGCTTCCGCCAGACGCTCAAGGGACGCGACGGCATCGTGGTCGTGACCGGCCCGACCGGGTCCGGAAAGACCACCACGCTCTACTCGGCGCTCCGCGAGCTCTCGACGGAAGAGGTCAACATCATGACCGTCGAGGATCCCATCGAGTACGAGCTCCCCGGGATCACACAGATCCAGGTGGACTCGCGCCGCAAGGTGACGTTCGCCTCCACGCTGCGCGCGATCCTGCGCCAGGATCCCGACATCATCCTGGTGGGTGAGATCCGTGACCTGGAGACGGCGGAGGTAGCCGTGCAGGCCGCCATGACCGGACACCTCGTGCTGGCCACGCTGCATACCAACGACGCGGTGAGCGCCGTGCAGCGTCTGCTCGACATCGGACTCGATCGCGCCGCCGTGGCGGGCTCGCTCCGCGCGTCCCTCGCGCAGCGCCTCGTCCGCCGCGTGTGCACGACCTGCAAGGGAGCTGGCGGCCGGTGCGAGCCCTGTGGCGGCAGCGGCTACCGCTCGCGCCTGCCGGTGGTCGAGCTGCTCTCGGTGGACGAGGAGATCACGCGCCTCATCCTGTCGGGTGCTCCCCTCTCCGACATCGAGCGCGCAGCCGTCGAGCACGGCGGCATGCGCACCATGCACACGGTGGCCACGACGCTGGTGGAGCGGGGCGTGACCACGGCCTCCGAGGTCGAACGCGTGCTCGGCGAGGTCGTCGAGCAGGCGCATGTCCCTCTGGTTCCCCAAGCTCCGGCGCCGCCGAGCCCGCCCGAAGACGCGGGAGCCACGGTAGCGGGTGCTGCACACGCCCACACACGGCCGGCGCCCACTACGTCAGCGAGCGCGCCCGCGGACGCGACCTCGGACGACCTGGTACTGGTCGTGGACGACGACGCCATGAACCGCATGCTGGCCCGCAAGCTCCTCGAAAAGGCGGGCTTCCGCGTGGAGGAAGCCAAGGACGGGCTCGAGGCCCTGACGCGGCTGCAGCAGGGCAAGGACATCTCGATCCTGTTGCTCGATCTCAACATGCCGGAGCTGGACGGCCGGGAGGTCCTGCAGGCCGTTCGCGGCTCGATCGAGACGGCCGGCCTGCCGGTGATCATCCTCACCGGAGCCGAGGACGAGTCCCTCGAGTTCCAGCTCATGGACCAAGGTGCCGACGACTACATCCGCAAGCCGATCGACCCCGCGCGCCTCATCTCCCGCGTGAAGGCGGCGTTGCGGCGGGCGGCCGCGTAGCGCTCGCCCGGGTCGGCTCCTCCTCCCGGGGAGGGCAAGGAACTTGCTCTACCCGCAGGCAGTCCCCATGAGCACATCCGTCGAGTCCCACTCCTCGGCCGACCAGGCCTCCCGCTACCTCAGCGAGTTCTACCGCGAGGAAGCGCAACGGCGCGACCGGAACGTCCCTCCGCCGCCCCGCCGCTCGCGCGCGCCCCTGCTCGCGCTGGTGACGGTCCCCGCCTTCGTGGTGCTGACCGTCTTCAACATCTGGAGCGTCCGCGAAACAGGTCCGGCCTTCACGGCGGCCCAGGACGAGGGGGCGGGGCGCTTTGCCATCTTCGTGGTGCAGCGCCAGCTCGAGGCCTTCCGCACCATGCACGGTCGCCTACCGGCGACCCTCGCCGAGGTCGACCCGCAGGAGCGGACGGTCCGCTACCACACCAACGGTTCGTCCTACGTCCTGACCGTGGACGCCGGCCGCACGGTGCTGACGTTCCGCGAAGGCGACGACCTCACGCCCTACCAGACCGCCGCGGCGCGGGTGCATCCCGGGTTGGCCCCGTGACCACCCCGGAGCGGCGCCGGCGCGGCTTCACGATCGTCGAGCTGCTCGTCACGATGACGCTGGTCGGGATCCTCGTGAACATCTCGATCCCGATCTACCGCAACGTCACGATCAAGGCGGACGCGGCCCACGTGATGGCGGACTTCACCACCATCCGACTCGCGGCGCTGGAGCACCACGCGCGGGAGAGCGCCTTCCCCGCTCCGGCGGACTGGCGGGTGATTCCGCCCGAGCTGCTCGACGAGCTGCCGGACGGCTTCGACTTCGGATACGGGACCGCGGACTACCGCTGGCGGAAGTGGACGCTCGGCGGGGGCAGTGGCCCGTCGGTGATGGTGGGCCTGGAGGTGCGCTCGCCCGATCCCGTGCTGCTCGCCACGATCGCCCGGCAGTACGAGGGGCAGATCGTCGCGGGCGGGAACCAGATCACGTTCGTGATCGACTAGCGGCACCGCGGCTTCCCATCGCGGCACCGCTTCGCCTCACAGACACCCGCCGGGCCGGGTGCGGGCGTAGGGACCGCGAACGGGTCCGCTACGGCGTCGCGGGGGCCTCGCTCAGGAAGCCCATGTACCGGCTGCGCATGTGTGCGACGGCTTCCTGCGGATCGTCCGTGACCAGGATCAGATCCAGGTCGTCGGGCGCGATCTTGCCTTCGTGCGCCATGGACGAGCGCAACCAGTCGAGCAGACCCGTCCAGTAGCTCTTCCCCATCATCACGACCGGGAAGTTGTGCACCTTGCCGGTCTGGATGAGCGTCAGCGCCTCGAACAGCTCGTCCATGGTGCCGTACCCGCCGGGGAAGATCACGAACCCCTGGGCGTACTTGATGAACATGGTCTTGCGGACGAAGAAGTAGCGGAAGTTCACCGCGATATCGACGTACGCGTTCGTGCCCTGCTCGAAGGGCAGCTCGATGTTGCACCCCACCGAGCGCACGCCCGCGTCCTTCGCGCCCCGGTTGGCCGCCTCCATGATCCCCGGTCCGCCACCGGTGATGATGTCGAACCCCGCCTGCCCGAGCTGCCGTGCGGTGGCCACGCAGAGCTGGTACATCGGGTCGTCGGGCGTCACGCGGGCCGAGCCGAAGATGGACACGGCCGGTCCCAGGTCGGCCAGGGCGTCGTAGCCCTCCACGAACTCCCCCATGATGCGGAAGACGCGCCAGGCGTCCTTGCCCACGATCCGTTGTTCGGGCGGTCGGGCGACAGGACTCCGCAGGAGCCGTTCGTCCTCCGTCTCCTTCTGGCCGCGCCGCTGGCCCGTCAGCGGCGGTCCAGCCCGCTGCGAAGGATCCGCGGCACCGCCCTCGGCGCTCAGCGCGCGCTCCCCGTCGCGGCGCGCGCGTCCTCGAGCAATCCCGGCATGGCGTTGGTGTGCGCCTGGTACTCGGGGAGCGCGCGACCCAGCTCCGTGTCGTACACGTCCAGCAGCTGTTGGTAGTAGCGTGTCGCCGCGTCGGCCTCGCCCTCCTCGCGGGCAGCCTCGGCGGCCGCCGCCAGCCCGAGCAGGTGGTTCGGATCCTCGGCCAGGATCTGCTCGGCCGTGGCGCGCGCGCCTTCGAAGTCCCCGCCGATCCGCTGCAGCATGGAGAGGTGGTAGAGGCCGTCCGCGTCCAGCGTCCCCACCCGTTGGTACGCCGCGATGCCCATGGGCACGAACTGACGCGCCTGGACGGAGTCGCCGGCTTCGGCGGACCGCACCACGCGGTCCCACAACCGATCGGCCGCTTCGCGCGGCGTCATCGTGGACAGGTCGGGCGGGGCGCCCGTCCCGGCCGCACCATTCGCGAAGGGGGCCGCGGCGTTGACCGGCGGAGGTGCCTGGCCCCCCGTCAGGCGCGGCAGCCCCACGATCAGGATGGCCCCGAGCAACAGCAGGCCCGCCGCCGCCCAACCGAGGGTGGCCGAGGACAGGCCGGTGGCCGGCGGCGGAGCCGACGAGACCGGGGGCGAAGCATAGCCCGCGGGGCGGGGCGGGGCCGCCCGGGGCGGCTCGCCGGTGGTCAGGTTGGCCCCGCAGGACGCGCAGAAGCGTGCCCCCGGCTGGGCGGCCTGCCCACAGCTCGTGCAGTGGCGGGCCTGGAGCGACGTGCCGCAGCTCGCGCAGAAGTTGCCGCTGGCGTCGGCGTTCCCACAGGTCGGACAGGTCATCGTAGGTCTTTCGCTCTCGAGGCTGCGCGGCCCGCCTTGCTCAGAAGACCGGGCCGTTGCGTTGCGGTGTCAGCGCCCGCCAGAGCAGCGGCCACGTGGCCACCGTCTGCGAGCGGTAGTTGGGCTGGAAGGCGAAGAGCACCACGTCCCCGCGGCCCACGCGGGCCGAGACGAGGGCGGGCTTCCCCGCGATCCGGTCGCCCCCGAGTACCCAGCCGGAGAGCAGAGGATCGCCCGAGCCGTACCGGGCGTGCACCTGGACCTGGTCGCCGCTCACGTCGAAGGCCCGGCTGTCGCCCCAATACCAGGCGATGGTGGGGTCGGCCTGCCCCTCCATGTCCAGTCGGAGGATGGAGCCCGGGATGTAGAAGTCCTGCGGGCGCACGCCTTCGACCGGGTTCTCGATGGGCAGGTCGAACAGGTCGATGAAGAGATCCGTGGACTCCTCCATGGCCACGATCCGCCCGCCCTGCTCCACGAAGCGCCGGAGCGCCGCCTGGCCTTCCTCCCCGATCCCGCCCGCGTACTGCGCGGGCACCACGCCCTCCCGGTACCCGTTGGTGATGGACGTGGGGCTCTGGCTCTGGAAGACGATCACGTCGTAGCGGTCGTTCAGGTTCCCCCGCACGTCCTCGTTGTGCAGGGTGTCGTACTGCAGCTCGTGCTGGTCGAACACCCACCGGGTCCAGCCGGCGATCATCGGCTCCTGCCAGCCCTTGTACAGCGCGATGCGGGGCGCACGCTCGCCCGTGAGCGTGGCCGGCAGCTCCCACGCCCAGTCCTGCACGGGGATGGGATCGGACAGGCGGGCCGTCACCGGCTCGCGGACCATGAAGGCCTCCACGTCCATGAGCAACGGAAGCGTGTGACCCGTCACGTCGTAGGGGCGCTTGGGCGGGCCGCCCGGATACTCGCGCAGGTCCGGATAGTGCTGCACGTCCAGGAGCGTCTGGGCGTAGGATGCGTACGGCTGCCGCATCGGGATCACGTAGCTGCCGGCCGGCACGTCACGGCCACCGGCGCGGAACGCCTGCTCGGCGCGGCGGACCTCGACGTCCCCCATGGTCAGGCTGCGCAGCACGTACGCCAGGCCCTCGCCGTTCTCCTGGTCCGCCGGGATGACCCACGCCTCCGGCCAGGTCTCCCACTTCTCCACCGCCCGCTTGTTGATGTGGTAGAAGTTGCGGAGCCAGTACGGCCGGTTGCGGGCCGCGTTGGTCAGGAGCGCCAGCGCGCCGGTGACCTGGTACTCGACGATCTCGGGCAGGCCCCAGCGGCCACCCGTCCACGGCATGGGGTACTTCCAGCTCTGCTCGGAGGCCTCGTATTCGCGACCTCCGCGCAGTTGATCGCGCGTCTGCTCGATGGGCGTGGCCAGCCGCGCGGACGCGGTCTCGCTCAGGATGCGTGCGCCCCCATGGTAGTGCTGGTAGGCTCTGCCCGGATGGAAGCCGTCGTAGATGGCGTTGATGACCGCACCCGGCATGTTGCGGGACGTCAGGTCCGCGGCCATGTACGCGCCCAGCTGGTTGACGGCCGCCGTGAGACCTGGATCCACGTTCTCCTCGATGGGATCGATGTAGGGCGGGAAGAAGATGCGCGCCCCGTTGTTGCCCATCTGGTGGATGTCGTGGACGATGTGCGGGTGCCAGGCGTTGTGCGCGCCGGTGACGGTCAGCTCGGTCTCGACCTGCGCGTAGGTGAACCAGTCCCGGTTGTTGTCGTGCCCCACGTAGGTCTGGTACAGCCAGGGCATGGGCGCGGCCTCGAACTCGGTGCCGACGTTCTGGTTGTACCAGTCCACCACCCACTGCGCCCCGTCCGGATTCAGACACGGGATCTGCAGGAAGATCACGTTGTCGAGGATGTCGAGGATGCGCTCGTCGTTGGAGGACGCCATCTCGTAGGCCAGGCGTGACGCGCCCTGACAGCCTCCCACCTCGGTGGCGTGGATGCCGTGGGTGATCAACACCACCGAGCGGCCCTGTTCGATCAGGCGCTCGGCCTCCGCCTCGCTGGCGATGCGGCGAGGATCGGCCAGGCGCATCTGGATGTCGTGCAGCTCGTCGATGCGCGCGTGGTTCTCCGGGCTCGTGATGGTGAGCATCACGAACGGGTGACCCTGGGTGGTCATTCCCAGCGTGTCCACGCTCACGCGGTCGGAGGAGCGCGCCAGCAGGTCGTAGTAGGCGCTGAGCTGATCCCAGTTGGCCATCTGGCGGTCGGCCCCCACCTCGAAGCCGAAGCGGGAGGACGGGCTGGGAACGCCCTGGGCCGCGACCGTGGGCGCGAACGGCAGGACAAGAAGCGCCGCGGCCAGCGCGGCGCGCACGATGCGACGGGACGGGTTCATGGGACCTCTCGGATGGGCTCGGCAGACGGGGCCGCAGGCGCCGTCGGTGTGGTGGCGTGACGGCGTCGATTCGAGAGTAGGCGTGGGCCGGGTGGCGAGCAACGGCGGAGGAGGGGGCGCACTCGAAGTGCCCACGGCCGACTAACCGGAAGGGCCCGAGCACGGGGCGGGAGCCTGACGCGTTCGGGTGGCCCGTTCGCGTTCGGCTGGAGGGACGAGCGGCATGTCCCAGCGCCAGCCGGGATGCGCACGCCTTCGGACGGCGCGCCTTCGACTAGAGCCCGGTGGGGAAGTCCAGGAACTCCCATGCGAGACCGTGCTCGGTCTCGAGGTGGAGCGCCAGGGCGCGCACGCCCCAGGTCTCGGTGGCGTAGTGGCCCGCGTAGTAGACGTTGACGCCCAGCTCCATGGCGTCGAAGTACGTGTGGTGCGCGCCCTCGCCCGTGATCAGCGCGTCCATGCCGGCGCGGGCGGCCTCGCCGATCAGGGAGCCGCCTCCCCCGGTGACCACGGCCACCTTCCGCACCCGGGCGGGGCCACCCCCGATCAGACGGACCGCTCCCCCGACCGTCTCCTCGATGCGGGTGGTGAGCATCTCGCGGGGTGTGTCCAGCCGACCATACCAGCCGAGGCTCGCTCCCTTGTAGTCGCCGAACGGGCCTTCGATCTCGACGCCCAGCGCGCGCGCCAGCACGGCGGAGTTGCCCACCTCGGGATGGGCGTCGAGCGGGAGGTGGGCGCTGTAGAGGGCGAGGCCCGCGTCGAGCAGCAGCTTGGCCTTCCGGTAGCGCCGGCCGGTCAGGGGCGCGGCTCCGCCCCAGAAGAGCCCGTGGTGGACCACCAGGACGTCACAGCCCCGCTGGATTGCGGCGGCCAGGGTGGCCTCGCTCGCGTCGACGGCCACACCGACCCGGCCCACGGGCCGGGTGCCCCACACCTGGAGGCCGTTGTGGGCGTCCGCGTAGTCGGGGTGCCCCACCACACCGAGGTAGTCGTCCAGGTAGGCGACGAGTGATTCTAGATCCACGATCCTGATCCCTTCGCCCGTGCCGGGGTCCTCAAACCAGAACGTGGAGTCGGAAACATTTCCACATGTTTCCCTCCATGTGGAAAAGGCCGGGTCGCCCGACCCTCCGTCCTCAGGCTTTCCCGGCCGTGGCGGGCTGGGGGGCGCTTTTGGGCGGGGGGTTCGTCGCGGCCGACGTCGACGGCTTGGACGGCGTCAGATCGGGCGCCTTGACCTCACCCATGTGGATCCGGCCGTTCAGGATCGCGCCCTCCTCCAGCTGCATGCGGCGCACGAAGATCTCGCCGTCGATGCGGCAGGTGGACTGGAGCTCCAGGCGCGACGCCGCGTTGACGGTCCCCGTGACCTTCCCGGAGATGACCGCATCCTGCGTGTCGATGTTGCCCTCGACCGTCCCGTCCTTGCCCACCACGACCGCCTTGCCCGCCTTGATGCTGCCTTCCACGCTGCCCTCGACGCGCATGGTGCCGTCGGTGATGCAGTCGCCGATGACCTTCATGCCGGGGCCGATGATCGAAATGATCGCGTCGTTCTGCGGATTCATCGCTGCTCGGTCCTTGACCTTGGGTGAAGGGTCTGGGGTGCGCTCGCTCTGCTTGTCCGACGCGTCCGTCCTACGGCTGTCGGACCATCTCGAGAGGATTGACCGGCCTTCCATTTCTGAGGATCTCGAAGTGCAGGTGGGGAGCCGTGGAGCGGCCGGTTGAGCCGCTCATCGCGATTACCTCGTTTCGACGCACCGGGTTGCCGCGAGCGACCAGGACCTGCGAAGCGTGGGCGTACACCGTCCGGTAGCCGTCCACGTGATCGATCATCACGTAGTTGCCGTATACCGGATCCTCTCCCACCTCCGCGACGACGCCCGACCCTGACGCTCGCACGTAGGAATCCGTGGGCGTGGCAATATCCAGGCCGGGATGCTCGTTGACGGGCCCGGCGATCAGGGGCTGCGTGACGAAGCCCCGCTCGGTGAGCGGCCAGCTCGTGGGCCGCCCGTCGTCGGTGGACGCCGAGGACCGCCGGGACGGTGCGTCCGTGCCGGGGAGCCAGACCCCCGAGGCGGCCTCGTCGGTGGCCGGCATGAACAAGGACCGCACCCGCTCGTACTCGGCCTCCAGCACCTCGAGCTGGCGCGCCAGGTCGTTCATGCGGGAGCGGTCGGCCTCCAGCGCAGCGACCTGCCGCTCCAGGTCGGACACGCGGAAGGAGCGCACGGCCAGGTACCACCAGCTCCCCGCCATCGCGGCCAGGAGCAGGGCCGCTGCGGCGATGCCCCCCAGCAGCAGGCGGAGGCGGGTGGCCGTGAAGCGGAAGGTGCGGGTGGAGCGGCTGCCCTCCGGCACCACCATGATGGAAAGGCCGGGCGCGTCCATCGTGGGCTGCCGCTACCCGAGGACGTCCGTGGTCTCGCGCCCGGTGATGAGGGCGAAGAGACGCTCGAACTCCTCGTCGTTGTGGAAGGGGATCTCGATGGCGCCGGCTCCGTTCTTCTGGCGAGCCAGCTGCACCCGCGTGGAGAGGGCCTCCTCGAGCGCCCGCTCGAGGGCCGCCAGGTGGGGGTCGGGGGCGCTGCGGCCGTTGCTGGCCGGTCGCGGCTTGGGCTGCTTCTGCACCTGCCGCTCCACCTCGCGCACGGACCACTGCTCGGCCACGGCGCGGCGCGCCACCTCCGCCGCGCGGACGGGATCGTCCACGGCCAGGAGCGCCCGGGCGTGGCCGGCGCTCAGCGCGCCCTCGGTGAGGAGGCGGCGAACGGTGGCCGGCAGGTTCAGCAGGCGCAGGCTGTTGGTGACGGTGCTGCGGTCCTTCCCCACCGCCTTGGAGATCTCGAGGTGGGTCAGACCGAACTGGTCCTGGAGCGCGCGATAGCCCTCCGCCTCCTCGAGCGGAGTCAGGCCTTCCCGCTGGAGGTTCTCGACCAGCGCCAGGACCAGCAGCTCCTGCTCGTCGACATCGCGGACGAGGACGGGGATGTCCGTCCAGCCGAGCCGCGTCGCCGCGCGGAAGCGGCGCTCTCCCGCCACCAGCTCGTAGCCGTGCCCGTCGGGACGGGGTCGGACGAGCAAGGGCTGCAGCAGCCCGTTCTCGTCCAGCGAGCGGGCGAGATCCTCGATCTCGGCCTCGGAGAACTCACGGCGCGGCTGCAGCGGGTTGGGCCGGATGTCGGTGAGCGGAACGCGTTGCGTGTCGGCGTTGCGCGCAGGCTGCGCCGGATCCGACGGGGCCTCCGCCGGCTTGGTGACCGCCGCTTCGCCCAGGAGCGCGCTCAGGCCGCGACCCAGCCGCTCCTTCCTGGGCTGCGTCATTCGCCCGGTCCGGAATGCGCACCCGCCAGCACAGCGCCGCCGTTGCGGTTGCGTGCGATCACCTCGCGGGCCAGCTCCAGGTAGCACTGCGCGCCGACCGAGAGGAGGTCGTAGAGCACGATCGGCTTGGCGAAGCTCGGAGCCTCGGCCAGCCGCACGTTCCGCGGCACGATGGTGCCGAAGACCTTCGCGCCGAAGTAGTCGCGCGCTTCGTCCGCGACCTGGCGCGAGAGGTTCAGGCGCTTGTCGTACATCGTGAGCAGGACGCCCTCGATGTCGAGCGCGGGATTGAGGCCGCGCTGGATGAGCCGGATGGTGTTCAGCAGCTGGCTCAGCCCTTCGAGCGCATAGAACTCGCACTGGATGGGGATCAGCGCGGAGTCGGCCGCGGTGAGCGCATTCAGCGTGAGCAACCCGAGCGAAGGCGGGCAGTCGATGAGGATGAAGTCGTACTCGTCCCGGATCGGCTCGATGGCACGACGCAGGACGGTCTCGCGCTGCGCCGTGTCGACGAGCTCGATCTCGGCGCCCACCAGGTCGCGGGTCGACGGGATGACGTCGAGGTAGGTGAAGTGCACTTCGCGTCGGATCGCGTCCGTCACGGCGGCCTGCCCGACGAGCACTTCGTAGATGGACGGCGGGCCGGCCGCCCGGTCCACCCCGAGCCCGCTGGATCCGTTGCCCTGCGGGTCCATGTCGATGACGAGCGTCCGTTTCTCCGCGACCGCGAGCGAGGCGCCGAGGTTGATGGCCGTCGTGGTCTTCCCGACGCCACCTTTCTGATTCGTGACCGCGATGACTTTGGACATCTACCCGCCCGCGCAGAGTGGGGGTCGAATATACCGGGCACCGAACGGAGGGTAAAGCAAAGTCGCCTGTGGTACGCGGCGGTGGCCGGCGGCCACGGCGGACCCGATGTTTGGGGGTGCGTGGACGTAGAGCCTACCCGCTCACGGAGGATTCGACGTGGCCAGAGGGTGGAACGGTGGCGCCGCGGTCGGCAGGTCGGTGCGGCGCCTGCGCGCGACGGCGCTCGGAGTCGGGGTCTCGGCGATGGTGGCGTGCGGGGGCGGCGATGGGGGTCCGGACCCCACCGGTCCCAGCGGGCCGGACCCGGCGTTCGCTCCGCTGGTGGGGCAGTGGCGCGCCGCGACCCTCGTGCACCGGCTCCTCTCCGACACAACGGTCGTCGTCGACGTGGTCCAGAGCGGAGGTCGCTTCGACGTGACGTTCGAGGCGGACGGTGACTACAGCGTGGAGCTGGTCTACCTGGGGGTGGTGGCCAGGGAGTCCGGGGAGGCTCGCGTGGCGGGCGATCAGTTGTTCCTCCGACCGGTCTCACCCGCGCCCGGACCGGAAGGAAACGTCACGCTGCGCTTCGCCGGCGCGCGGATGATCTGGGACGGCACCTCGCGGTTGGACTTCAACGGAGACGGGATCTCCGAGAGCACGCAGCTGCACGTGGAGTTGGAGAAGCGTTAGGGCTGGGGCGAGGCGTGGGGCGTGAGTCGACGTATGGGGCGGGGGTCGGCGTATGGGGCGGGGGTCGACGTACGGGGATCGGGTCGACGTATGGGGGTCGACGCGTCGTTCCAGAAGCCGCGTTCGCGTCACCGATCGGTGAGTGACGCGGTCCATGATTCGGTCCGCCGGTTGGGCGCGTGGACAGCATAAGATTGGATGGATAACGCTGTGAACGATGCGCCAGCACGTCCGGTCGGAAGCGGACAGAGCCGCCGGAACCGGACAACCGGGCAGGATCCCCAGGTCGCCAGACCCTGGGTAGGGGCGTGAGCGAATCCCGTCGGGTTCGGAGGGCAACGGGCGGCGTGGGTCGCCTGAGATCGGGCCGTCCTGGCCCCTGCCCCGCCTTTCAGAGAGCGTCTGAGGCCGCCACCCTGTGCGGCGAGCGCTATTCCAGCCGGCCGAGCTCCGAGAGGGATCAGGCCACCGCCTCATCCGCTCCGTCCTGCCCGAAGCCGCACGTCGCGCAGCGTCACGGTCGCCCTCGACTGCCCGCAACGCGCCGTCTTCCCCACCTCGCGGACGGCGGAACCCGAGCGGGTGCGGGCCGGCTGGGAGGAGGAACTCCCGCCGGAAGCCGTGGCTTGAGACGGACGCACGGAAGGCGCTAGGCCCGTTTCCAACGACCCGCGCGTGGCGTCGACCGGTGAGATGGTGGCGCTCGTCTCCTGAAACATCGATTCGCGCCCACCTGCCCGGCCTCCGACCTGCTGCCTCACGTCCTCGATCTTGTGGGGTGGTCCGACCCCACGACCCATGCCGCGAGGGCCGCGTGCCTGCCAGGGTGAGAATGCGGCCCGTGACGAGCTCGACCTCGGGTCGGGGGAGTCGGGGAGAAGGATCCGCGGAGACGTGCTTCCAGCCCAAGCCCAGGAGGCCGGGAAGCACCTGTCCGCGGTGGGGGCGGCAGTGGTTCCGACTTTCGGAGGCGCAGCTCTCCGACGCCAGGCCGGCCCGGACTCACCCCCGAAGACAAGGGGGGCGGGGATGAGGGGATGTTTAACGTGAAACATCCCGCGGGGGGGACCGAACCAACCGCGGCAGCGGACGCAGCAAGCTCTCTACCTCGTGATGGATTGAGCCCACCTCGTGATGTCCGCCCACGTGCCCGGATCCAGCAGGTCCGGGCACAGCGTCGGCATGACCCGCGGGTTGCGGGAAGGGAGACGACCGTACGCCCGGCCACCAAGCCCTCCACCGCTGGGCCCAAAGCCAGGCCGGCTCCCAAGGCAAGAAGGGACACCCCGGCCCTCTCGGGTCCGCGACCGCATTGAACCCAGCGCCTGCTCGGTAGCGCAGCGCCCCTGTGCCACGACTTCACCGGGTTGGCGACATTCCCTCACAGGGTCGTCCCAACTGCCTTCTGGAGTATAGCAACCGCACCACCGGCGCTCAGGCTACTCCTCAGCTCGCTCCCGGCCCAGCTCGGGGCGGCAGCCCCGAAACCGTGGCCTCGCGAAACCGATCCTCGAGGGCATTCGGGGGCCTGAGGATCCCTCGGACTCTCTGACGGGGCCACCGGGATGCAGCCCCCCCACGACGCCGCCGATCAACCTCAGGGGGACGGAACACAACCGCTGCCCGCCAGGACGGGCGCGTTGCGAGGCAGGCCAGGAGCGACGCTCACGCGAAGCCAGCGCGACGGCGGGCGCTCAGCCTCCCCCGCGGTCACCCCTGTCCGTCGGCTCACGCCCATCCTGCGCCAGTCGTTCGCTGTCTCTACCGAGGGCGCCGGGTAGCCGGACTCGTACCCGGACTTACGAGTCCCGGAGGTCCTTTGGGCCTGGAAGCGGCGGCTCTTCCGCGAGGACTCCGCCACCCCGTTGCATTCTTATTTTTACGCTATTTGCCGCGCCGCCACCGGCGCACCTCCATCACCAGGTTCTGGAGGTCCGCGGGCGAAATCCCGGGCACCCGCCCCGCTTGGGCCAGCGACTCCGGACGCACCCGGCCCAGCTTCTCCCGCGCCTCGAACGACAGGGTATGGAAGCTCGGATACGGAAGGTCCTGCGGCAGGACGAACTCCGCCTGCTCGCGCAGCGTACGCGCGCGCTCCATCTCCCGCGCCACGTATCCTTCGTACTTCAACTCCACCTCCACGGCGGCCAAGGCGCCGTGCGACTCCGGGTCACCCAGGAACGACGCACCGCCGATCTCCGCGAGCTCACGCGCGCGCACGCCGGGCCGCGTGACCAGCACTGCGGCCCGCGTCTTCTCCCGCGTGGGCGCGCTCCCGACGCCCTCGAGCAGCGTCTCCACTGCGCTCGGCTCCAGACCGGTCGCACGGAACCACTCCAGGACGCTCTCCACCCGCGTCACATGTGCGCTCAACGCCGCCCGTTGCTCCGCAGTCAGCAACCCGATGTCGCGCGCCAGAGGGCCCAGGCGCCGCGGGGCATTGTCCTGTCGCAGCAGGAGCCGGAACTCCGCCCGCGAGGTGAACAGTCGATAGGGCTCATCGACGCCGCGCGTCACGAGGTCATCGATCAGCACACCGATGTAGGCCTGATCCCGTTCCAGCACGAACGGGGGGCGCCCCAGCGCGCGCAGCGCCGCATTGGCGCCCGCGACCACACCCTGCCCCGCCGCTTCCTCGTAGCCCGTCGTCCCGTTGATCTGTCCCGCGAAGTACAGCGAGCCGACGGCCTTCACCTCGAGCGTGTGCAGGAGCTGGTGCGGAGGGAAGTAGTCGTACTCGATCGCGTACCCGACCTTGGTGATGCGCGCGGACTCCAGCCCGGGGATCTCCCGCAGGAAGGCGAGCTGAACCTCCGCGGGCAGCGACGTCGACAGACCGTTGACGTACAGCTCCGTGGTGTCGAGCCCCTCCGGCTCCAGGAAGACCTGGTGCCGGGGCGCGTCCGGGAAGCGCACGATCTTGTCCTCGATCGAGGGACAGTACCGCGGTCCCCGCCCCGAGATCTCCCCGCCGTACAGCGCGCTCCGCTCCAGGTTCTCCCGCACCACGCGCTGGACGCCCTCGCCGGCCCACGTGACCCAGCAGGGGCGCTGCTCCGGGTGCTCGACGGACGCGTACGCGCTGAAGCGATACGGTTCGGCGTCCCCCTCCTGCACCTCCACCCGGTCCCAGTCCACGCTCCGCCCGTCGATGCGCGGGGGCGTCCCGGTCTTGAACCGTCGCATCTCCAGCCCGGCCGCTTCCAGCGCCTCGGCCAGCTCGACGGATGGCGCCTCCCCCGCACGCCCCGCCGCGACGCCCGCGGCCCCGCCGATGTGGATGCGCCCCCGCAGGAACGTCCCCGCCGTCACCACCACGGCCGCTGCGGAGACCTCGATCCCGCCGCGGGTCCGGACGCCCACGACGCGCCCTCGGTCCAGCACGATGTCGTCCACCATGTCCTGGAACAGGTCGAGCGCGGGCAGACCATCGAGCACCGCGCGCACCGCGCGCGGGTACAGGCCCCGGTCGCATTGCGCGCGCGGGCCCCAGACCGCCGCTCCCTTGCTGCGGTTCAGCATGCGGAAGTGGATCCGGCTCGCGTCCGTGGCCACCCCCATGACGCCGCCGAGCGCGTCCACTTCCCGCGCCACGATCCCCTTGGCCACGCCGCCGATGGCGGGGTTGCAGCTCATCTGTCCGATGCGTGACAGATCGGGGGTCAGCAGCAGTGTACGCGCGCCCAATCGCGCGGACGCCGCGGCCGCTTCGACCCCGGCGTGCCCGCCGCCCACCACCACGACGTCGTAGCGCGTCTCCATGGCCGCTCCCTTCAGCGCACGATCCGGAACTCGCCGAACGGGCCCGCGTCCGACGGACTCTCGCGCTCGACCGCGCGCACCCGCGCACCGTTGGGGCCCCGGGCCAGCTCCGCCTCGAAGCGCTCGAGCGTGCGCGCCGGCGCCACGGCCACGACCTCCACCGAACCGTCCTCGGCGTTGCGCACCGTCCCCTTCACGCCGAGCGCACACGCGGAGCGCTGCGTGAACCAGCGGAACCCCACGCCCTGCACCACCCCGGTGATCCGGTAGCCCCTCACCTCGTGGTCCATCGCTCCTCGCTCATTTGCCGATGCAGAACTCGCGGAACAGGTGGTCCAGCACCTCCTCCCGGGGAAGCACGCCGACCAGTCCCTCCAGCGCCGTCTCCGCGTCGCGCAGATGAGCCGACGCTACCTCCGCCGGGAGGCCTTCCTCGATGCCGGCGCGGAACGCCGCCACCTGCGCACGCGCACGCTCGAGGCCCTCGCGCTGGCGGCGGCGCGTCACGACGGGCTGCTCCGGCTCGGCGTCCACCAGACCGGTGAACACCAGGCGCGGCAGCAGCGACGCGAGCCGGTCGAGTCCCTCCCCGGTGTGCGCGGACACCGTCACGGTCTCCAGCGCTGCCGTCCGCCCGGCTCCCCCGTCCCCTGGATGCGCTGCCTCGCGCGATCCCGAAGCGGATCCTTCGTGCTCCGCCGTCGGCAGCCGGTCCGCCTGGGTGCGCACCAGCACCACGGGTGCGCGGGCTCGCGTCAGGAAGCTCTGCTCCGCGTCGCTCAGCGGACGGCCGGCCTCCGCGCAGAACAGCACCAGGTGCGCCTGCTCCAGCCAGCGCTCGGCCACTTCGACCCCGATGCGCTCCACCCGGTCCTCGGTCTCCCTGAGTCCGGCGGTGTCCACGAGCAGGAACGGGAAGCCTCCGATCTGCGCGCTGGCCTCCAGCGCGTCCCGGGTGGTCCCGGGCACCTCGGTCACGATGGCGCGCTCCCGTCCCAGGAGGGCGTTGAAGAGGGAGGACTTCCCGGCATTGGGGACACCCGCCAGGACGGTCCGGGCGCCCTCGCGCAGCAGCTCTCCCTCGGGCGCCGTGGCGAGCAGCCGTCCGATCCGCGCCTCCAGGCTCGCGGCCTCGGCCACGATCCGCTCGGCCGGGACGGGCGGATCGTCCTCCTCGGGAAAGTCGAGGTGGTGCACGAGCAGGGCCTCCAGAGCGATCAACGTGGCGCGCAGCTCCGCCACGCGGGCCGACAGCCCCCGGTCCAGCCCGGCAGCGGCCACGTCCTGGAGCGCTCGGCTGCGGGCCTCGACCAGATCCAGCGTGGCTTCGGCCTGCAGCAGGTCGAGCTTCCCGTTCAGGTAGGCGCGCCGGCTGAACTCGCCGGGCTCGGCCGCGCGCGCGCCCACGCGGATGCAGGCGTCCACCAGCGAGGCCGGGGCCACCCATCCCCCGTGGCCGGACAGCTCGACGGTGTCCTCGCCGGTGTAGCTGGTGGGTCCGCGGCGGGTGGTGACGACCACCCGGTCCAGGCGACGTCCATCCCCGGGATCGTACACCCAGCGCAGCGCGGGGCGACCCGGTTCGGGCGCGGACGCACCGTGGAGGAGCGCGCCGAGGATCTGGAACGATCCAGGACCGGAGAGACGGACCACCGCCAACGCACCCGGACCGGGCGGCGTGGCCCGCGCAACGATGGTGTCCGGATCGAGGCCCACGGTCCACTCCGTGAGGGAGGAGTCAACGCGAGTCGGGTGTGCTTCCCCGGCCGCACCGACACATCCGCCGCCGGGCGCCTCTCCGGAGGTGTCGGCAGATCCAGCCGGGGAGCGCGAAACGGGCGCCACCCGGAGAGCCCAACGCGTCAGCGCTTCCCGGCAGGCTCCGGCTTGCTTCCTTTGCCCTGCTGCTTGGCCTGCACCTTGGCCCGCTCCTTCGAGATCCAGTACTGCTGCGGGATCGTGGCCACGTTGGAGGTGGCGTAGTACAGGTTGAGGCCCGCGGGGAACTGGAGGAACAGCACGGTCAGGAAGATGGGCATGACCCACATCATGATCTTCATCTGCGGGTTGGGCGGCATGTTGCGCATACCGATCCACTGCATGAAGAGCATGGAGACGCCCATGAAGACGGGCAGCACGTAGAGCGGGTCGGGCGCCGACAGGTCGGGCAGCCAGAGGAAGGGCACGCCGCGAAGCTCGATGCTGTTCTGGAAGACGAAGAACAGCGCGATCAGGATCGGCCAGGGCAGCAGCATCGGCAGACACCCGGCCAGGGGATTGAAGCCCTCTTCCTTGTAGAGCTTCATCATCTCCTGCTGCAGCTTCTCCGGGTTGTTCTTGTACTTCGTCTGGATCTCCTGCAGGCGCGGCTGGGCGGCCATGTTGCGCAGCTGCGCCCGCATGGCCTTGGCGTTGAGGGGCCAGAGCACGATGCGCATGGCCACACCGAAGATGATCAGCACCCAGCCGTAGCCGATGTTCAGGCTGTTGTGCAGGTAGAGCAGGATCCAGTTGATGATCGCCGTGAAGGGCCGGACGATCGGGCGGAAGAACCGCCATCCGTACGGATTGACCTCCTCCAGGTCCTCACCCAGCGAGGACAGGCGGGCCAGCTCCTGCGGCCCCACGAACAGACGACGCTGGAAGGTGCCGTCGGCCCCGAGCCCCTGGGCGACGGTGATCTCCGCCTGGTTCTCCAGGGCGGTGGGTCGCACGATCACGCCCCCGAAGTGCAACGCCGCGTCCTGGTTCCCCTCCGCGCCCGCCACCATCGCCGAGACGAAGTACTTGCTCTTGAACGCGACCCAGGTGAACGGACCGGGCAGGATGGCGCCCTGGCGCACCCCGCTCAGGCGCTCCGAGTCGATCCCGTCGCGATCGTGGCGGGTGACGAACGCGAGCGCCGCGTCGTCGTCGCGCTGACGGGCCTCGTTGTAGGGGATGCCCGAGCCCAGGTCGGTCAGCAGCAGCGCGCCGTCCAGACCCTCCACCCGGCCGGAGACGTCGATCCGGTAGGCCTCGGGGTGGAAGGCGTATTCGACCACCATCCGGGCCGCGCCGCTCGGGTGGGTCCAGGTGAAGGCCAGCGTCTCGGTGCCGTCCCCCTCCGCCACGTCCAGTCGGGACGCGGACACCTCGAAGGGCGCGGTCCGCAGGTCCAGCGTGTCGTTGCCCACCACCAGGCGGCGCCCCAGCGGGAGCAGCCCGTTCTCGGGCACCAGCTGGACGGGGCCCTCCTGCGCGAAGGAGGCGAAGCGCTTGAGCTCGGCCGACGTCAGCCGGGCCCCGCGGGTGGTGAACACCAGTCGGGCGAGCGGCGTCTCCACGACCACGTCGCGGGCGGGCGCGACGACGGCGTCGGGGGCCCCGGCCGCGTCGGGCACGGACCCCATCTCGACGGAGTCGCCGCCCGGCAGGCGGGGCAGGGCACCCTGGGTGTCCGCCAGCGTGTCGCCCACGGCGACCGAGTCGGCCGGCAGCTCCGGCGGTGGCACCGGCGGGAACATCACGTTGGTGATCACCATCACGCCCACCATCAGCGCGATGGCCACCAGAAGTCGAAGCTCGGTCCTCACGTCAGCGCCCTCCGGCCGGGCGGGAGGAGGGGGGGTCGGGGACGGGATCGAAGCCCGACCCACCGAAGGGATGGCAGCGCCCGATGCGACGCAGGCCCAACCAGATGCCGCGCAGGGTGCCGTGGGTCTCGACGGCCTGGCGGGTGTACTCGGAGCACGTCGGGTGGAAGCGGCAGTGGCTCCCGAGCAGCGGGGAGATCCCCCGCTGATAGAACCGGATGGCGCTCAGCGCGACGTGTTGGAGCATAGATCCAGCGTAGCGGCCTCGAGCTCGCGGCGAAGGTCCTGGAAGCCCAGCCCGTAGGCACCCGCCCGGGCGCGGACCAGCACGTCCAGCGTGCGCTCGGAGGCGCGGAGCACGGGGAGCACCACGGTCCGACCGACCTCCCGGATACGGCGACGGAGCCGGTTCCGTTCAACGGAGGTGTGTCGGTGCTTGGGCACGATCATTCCGAAACGCGCGTGCGGTGCCGGGGATGCCGCGTAGAACACGTCGAAGTGGCCGGTGCGCTTGCGCCGCCCGGACCGGAGCAGGGCGCGGATCTCGCTGCCCCGACGGACGCGGGCCGACCGGCGGAGCCGGAACGGGCGCTCGGGCCCTGAACCGGCCACGACCCCGCTTACTTGGAGCCGATCGTGACGACGAGGCGTCCGCGGCCCTTGCGACGGCGACGGTTGAGCGTCTTGCGACCGCCCTTCGTGGCCATCCGGGCCCGGAACCCGTGCTTGTTCTTCCGCTTGCGATTGCGGGGATTGTAGCTGGGCTTCATGGGATATGCGCCTCTTCGGCGGAGCGGTCCGACCCGAGGAGGGACGCGCGGCCGTTTTTCAGGGACAGAGCTTGAAAAGGTATCCGCGGGGCGCCCACAGGGTCAACGGGGCGCACCTTTGACTTTTCCACACCGCCCTCCTAGCTTCGGCGCCCCCCGAACGGCCGGAGGCGCGGCGGCCCCCGTCCGAGACCCCCGTCGGGAGCCCGTACCCCGCCACCTTCAACCGGTCCCGGCCCGCGCATGGAGCTCACCGCACAGGAACTGTGGTCCCGGGTCCTGCGCACCGCCGAAGAAGCCGTCCCGGAGCAGAGCTACCGGACCTGGCTGGCGGGGACGCAGCCGGTCGGCGTGACCGACGACGCGCTCCTGGTGGAAGCCCCATCCGACTTCCACGTGAAGTGGATCGAGGACAAGTACGGCGGGCTGCTCCAGGACCTGGTGCAGAGCACCCTGGGCCGGCCGCTCCGGATCCAGCTCCGGCCGAGCGCGGTGGGCGCCGCTCTGTCCATCCCCTCCCTGTCCGACCAGCCGGCCCGCCGCAGCGAGACCCCCCTCCCGCCGCCCGCGCCCGATTCGGGCCACGCCCAGCTCAACGAGCGCTATACCTTCGACCGCTTCGTGGTGGGCAACAACAGTCAGTTGGCCGTGGCCGCCTGTCTGGCCGTGGCCGAGCAGCCGGCCCGGATGTACAACCCGCTCTTCCTCTACGGGGGCGTGGGGCTCGGCAAGACCCACCTGATGCACGCCATCGGGAACGAGATCGTCCGGCTCAACCCGCGCATGCGGGTCGCGTACGTCCCCTCCGAGCGCTTCACCAACGAGCTGGTGACCGCCATCCAGCAGGGGACCACCGCGGAGTTCCGCCGGCACTACCGACAGATGGATCTCCTCCTGGTGGACGACATCCACTTCCTGGAGGGGAAGGAGCGGACCCAGGAGGAGTTCTTCCACACCTTCAACGCCCTCTACGACGCCCGCAAGCAGATCGTGCTGACGTCGGACCGGGCGCCCAAGGAGCTCCCGGGGCTGGAGGAGCGGCTGGTCTCCCGCTTCGAGTGGGGGCTGGTGGCGGACATCAAGCCCCCCGACTACGAGACGCGGGTGGCCATCCTGCGCAAGAAGGCCGCCCAGGACGGGCTGTCCATCGAGGAATCGGTGCTGGACGTCATCGCCCGATCCTGCACGTCGTCGGTGCGGGAGCTGGAGGGTGCGGTCATCAAGCTGCTGGCCTACTCCTCCCTCACCCACCGGGAGATCGACGACGACCTGGCCCGCCGGGCCCTGGGCGACGTGACGCGGGCCGACGCGGCGCGCTCCCACCTGTCGGCCGAGCGCGTGCGCGAAGCGGTGGCGCGCGAATGGAACGTCAGCGCCCAGTCGCTCTCCTCCAAGCGCAGGACCCGTGACCTGACCGTGCCCCGGCAGGTGGCCATGTACCTGATCAAGGACCTCCTGGACCCGTCCCTGGTCTGGATCGGGCACATGTTCGGAGGGCGTGATCACTCCACGGTGATCCATTCCATCCGCAAGGTGGAGCAGGAAGTGTCGAAGGACGAAGGCCTGGCGGAGCGCATCCGCCGGGTGCGCCGGACCCTCACGAGCGACGCCCCATGACCGTGGGTAGCCGCGTGGAAAGCGCTGGGGGAAACGTGGGCAAATGGGGAAAGCCGGATGTTCCCCCGATCCCCTCCACATCCTCCACATCCGGGGCAGCGCGGGTCCACAGGTCGAGCACCCGCACGAAAGGGCGCTGTGGCGCGGAAATCGGGCGGTCCCTCCGGTCCCGTTCCACACTTCCACAGCCCCTACTACTACTGCTATTCTCTTGTTCTATAGAGGAGTTTAGAACCGCCGCCGTGGAAAGCACGGGTCGAACCGGACACGGACCGAGTTGGGAGGCTCGATGAACTTCACCATCACTCGCCAGAACCTGCACACCGGTCTCGCAGCCGTCTCGGCGAGCATCCCGTCCAAGACCACGCTGCCCGTGCTGTCCAACATCCTGATCGAGGCCACGCCCGAAGGGGTGTGGCTGTCCGGGACGGATCTGGACGTCTCGGTCCGCGTGCACATCCCGGCGGAGGTGGGGGAGAAGGGCGCCATCACGGCACCGGGGAAGAAGCTCCAGGAGATCGCCCGGGAGCTGCCGGACCAGCCCGTGCAGGTGGCCACGCGTGGAGATCAGCTCGAGCTGCGGTGCGGGAAGAGCCACTTCAAGATCAATGGCCTGCCCAGCGAGGACTTCCCCACCCTGCCGGACGTGGACTTCGAGATGGGCTGGACCGTGTCCGTCCAGAGCCTGCTCACGCTCATCCAGCGCACGTCGTTCGCCGTCTCCACCGAGGAGAGCCGCCCCATCCTGAATGGTGTGCTCTGGGAGGTCCGGGAGGGCGAAATGCGCATGGTGGCCACCAACGGGCATCGGCTGGCCCGCATGGGCACGCGCGTGACCACGGGCGCGAGCAAGAGCTCGGACTTCATCGTGCCGCCCGCCGCGCTCCACCAGGTCCAGCGCCTCTTCAAGGACGGGGACGGCGTGAGCGTGGGTCAGGCCGGCAACCACCTGGGCTTCAAGTCGGGGACCACGGAGGTCTACACCCGCCTGATCGAAGGCTCGTATCCCAACTACGAGCAGGTCATCCCGCGGGACAACGACAAGGAGGCCATGGTCGACAAGAAGGTCCTCGAATCCGCCGTGCGCCGCATGGCGGTCGTGGCCAGCGACCAGACCCACCGCATCCGGCTCAAGTTCGAGAACGACCGGATGCATCTGAACGTGCTGACGCCCGACCTCGGCGAAGGGCACGACGAGCTGGAGCTCTCCTACGCGGGCGAGGAGATCGAGATCGGCTTCAACGCCAACTACCTCCTCGAGGTGCTGCGCTACATGCCCACCGACGAGGTCAAGCTGGCCTTCAAGGCCCCCGAGCGGGCGGCCACCCTGGAGCCGGTCTGGTCGGACGACAACTCCGCCGAGTCCTACCTCTGCCTGGTGATGCCGCTCCGGCTGCTCGACTGATCCGCGAGGCTCCCCGCCCGCGCGTGTCCTGAAGGAGAGGTTCCTCGAGGACTCCAGCAGGCGGGCACCAGGTGGACGGACGCATCCCAAAGGCGCTGCGCGCGATCGCGTGCGGCGCCTTCCTTTTCCTCGGAGCTGCGGAACTCGAAGCGCAACAGGACTCCCGGGGCTTCATAGGGACGTGGCGCTGCGAGCACGCCAATGGCACGGTCCGGAACCTCATGGCGGACAACTGGAGCTACGCGTACGTCATCCAGTTGAACGACGACGGGACGTTCATGGCCCAGGGGCAGTACTTCGCCCAGGTGATCGGCTATCCCGAGCCCTTCATGGCCCAGGGCCGCTGGCGGATCGCCCCGGACGGGATGGTGGCGCAGGGCAACACCCAACAGGGTCTTCCCTTCTTCTCCGGCGGCAACCTGGCCGGGGGCAGCTACATCTCCAACGGAGTGAGCCAGGCGGGGCAGTGGGCGTTGAAGTGCGACCGGATGGGGTAGCTCCGGCGTTGCGCGGATGATCCCGTCCGGCCGGGTCGTGCGCGTCCTGGCGTGAGCGCTGGCTGTGCCAGTACGCGAACTACACCGTCCGCAACCTGATGGCGGACAACATGACCCTGGAGTACGTCGTGGACCTGCGTGGCGACGGCACGTACTACGCGTGGGCTCAGACCCTCTGATCGGGCAGCGCTTGATCTGATCCCTGCTCCTTGACACAACTGGCCAGACTGGCCAGTCTGATCTCGGCAAGGAGGATGATCATGCCGAAGTGGAAGCTCGAGGATGCCAAGGACCAGTTCAGCCGCCTGGTGCGGAGGGCGATGGCAGGAGAACCCCAGCGCGTCACGCGCCGAGGCCGCGACGCGGTCGTGGTCATCTCCGCGGAGGAGTATGACCGGCTGACTCGCCCGGCCGTGGGGATCGTCGAGTTCCTGGTGGAATCTCCGCTGGCCGATGTCGGATTGGATCTTTCCAGGCCGCCTGATACTGGTCGGGACATCGATCTGTGAGCTTCCTGCTCGACACCTGCGTCGTCTCCGACATCGCGAGGAGGTCCGACGAGGGTCTGTTGGTTTGGGCCGCCGCGCAGGATCCCCTCGATCTATACCTGAGCGAACTCACACTCGGAGAGATCGAGAAGGGGATCGAGCTCCTCGCCGCGGATCACCCTCGGCGTCGCCAACTCCACGACTGGTCACGAAGAGCACTTCCCAGAGAGTTCGGACCGCGCCTGCTGCCGCTGCTTCGGCCCACCATCCTCGCATGGGGCCACCTCACGGCAGAGGCCCAGCGTTCCGGTAGGCCTCTACCCGTGATCGATGGGCTGCTCCTCGCGGCCGCCCAGGTTCATGACCTCACGTTCGTGACCCGCAACACGCGCGACGTGGACGGTCGTGGCGTCCCGGTCTTGAATCCGTACAGCGGGACCATACCACCGAGACGGGCGTGACCGTCATCCTTGACCTCAGAGCGGACACCGCTGCTACGATCCCTAGGTAGGGCAGTTCACCCAAGAAGATCCCCTCGGACGCGCCGGAGGACACAACCGGATGCGACGTTCGGGGGCGCAGGACGGGCGAAAGCTACGGTGTGGTGCCCGATCGTGTCCCGCAGGGACGTCTTCCGTCCTGGCTGTGAAGCCTCCCCCCTACTTCTCGATCGGCGCCCCCACCATGTTGCCCCACTCCGTCCACGACCCGTCGTAGTTGCGCACCTTGTTGTAGCCGAGCAGGTGGGTCAGCACGAACCAGGTGTGGGAGGACCGCTCACCGATGCGGCAGTAGGCCACGACCTCGTCGTGCGGGTCCAGACCCACTTCGCCCTCGTAGATCTTCCGCAGCTCGTCCGCACTCTTGAACGTGCCGTCCTCGCTGGCCGCACGCTTCCAGGGCACGTTGGCCGCGCCCGGGATGTGTCCGCCGCGGAGCGCGCCCTCCTGCGGGTAGTCCGGCATGTGCAGCAGTTCGCCCGAATACTCCTGGGGCGAGCGCACGTCGATCAGCTTCGCGTTCTTCTTCATGTGCGCGAGCACGTCGTCACGGAAGGCGCGGATCGAACGATCCTCGCGCTGCACCACCGGATACTCCGTGCGCTGCCGGCTCGGGACGTCCGTGGTGGTGGAGCGCCCTTCGGCGAACCACTTCTTCCGTCCGCCGTCCAGCAGGCGCACGTCCGGGTGCCCGAACAGCGTGAACACCCAGAGCGCGTAGGCTGCCCACCAGTTGAAGTTGTCTCCGTAGATCACCACGGTGTGGTCGCGCGAGATGCCCTTGGCGGACATCATCTCCGCGAAGCGCTCCCCGTCCAGGTAATCGCGCACCACCGGATCGTTCAGATCCATGTGCCAGTCGATCTTGACGGCACCGGGGATGTGGCCGGTGTCGTAGAGCAGCACGTCCTCGTCGGACTCCACCACCACCAGGTCGGGATCGTCCAGGTGGTCGGCGAGCCACTGCGTGGAGACGAGGCGGTCGGGATGGGCGAACGCGCGGAAGCGCGGATCATTGTCGACGGGAAGCGTCATGACGCACTCCTGGGGTCGGGGATGATGAAGAGACGATGGCCCCGGCCGCGCGAGGGGGCAACCGTCCAGCGACGGGTTCTGTCGGGCCCGGAGGCCGGAGCGGTCGAACGTGACTCCGTCGTTACGGAACCCGTGTGCGCCCCGCGGGCTACCTTGCAGCATGAGCCTCCCGCCCCGACTCGCCCGCACCGTGGACCGCTTCGCCCAGGCCCCGAAGGACCTGCGCGTGCAGGCGCTCCTCCAGTTCTCGAAGAAGGTCCCCCCGCTCCCGCCCGAGCTGGAAGGCAACCGCGACCGGCTGGAGCAGGTGCACGAATGTCAGACGCCGTTCTTCCTGTCGAGCGAGATCGACGAGGCCGGCGCCGTGCACATGCACTTCGACTGCCCACCCGAGTCCCCGACCGTGCGAGGCTTCGCCGGCATCCTGCAGGATGGCCTCGAGGGCGCGTCGGTGGACGCGGTGCTCGCGGTCCCGAACGACTTCTACGCCCGGATGGGCCTGGCCGAGGTGGTCTCCCCGCAGCGGCTGCGCGGGTTCGGCGCCATCCTGACCCGCCTCAAGCGCCAGGTGGCCGAGCGCGCCGGGCGTCCAGCGCCAGGCGGTCGTCCGACCTGAAGGACCACAGCACGAACGTGCCGGCGAGGATGACGGCGGAGGAGTAGAACACCGGGTTGCCCCCCTCGAGCACCAGGCCCAGCGGATCGACGATGGACTTCCAGACCGCGAGGAAGGTCACCAGCGCCACGGCCGCGAGGAACGGATAGGCCAGGGAGCGGGCGAAGCCCAGGACGACGAGCAGTCCGGCCAGGGTCTGCACCACCCCGAACGCCTGGAGCGCGGACGGGCCCGTGAGCAGGCCCAGGTAGAAGCCCTCCGAGACCCGGACGGCGTGCTCCACGTTGGTGAGCTTGTCGCCACCCCACACCACGAGCAGCCAGCCGAGGGAGACACGGAGCGCGAGCAGCGCCCACGCGCGAGACGGGGACGCGAGCGGAACGGATCGGGACACGGGACCGGACCTCCACGGGCTGGGGACGTGCCCCACCAAGCCCGGAGGCGCGACGCGGGTTCCCGACCCGACCGCTGCGGCGGGAAGACGGGCGGCCGAGCCGCCCGGACCGTCGGCCCTGGACCCGCTCCGCCGCGGGCGGACCGATCCGCCCGCCCCGGTCAGCCCTGGACGGCCTCGCCGCTCGCGACGCCTTCGTCCGAATCCGCCTCCGAACCCTCGTCGCCCTCGGGGGCGTCCTCCGCGAGGAGCTCCGTGGCCGTGTAGAGCGAGACCAGCTTGTGACCGGCTTCTTCGAGGCGCTCCCGCCCGCCCTCCTCGCGGTCCACCACGGTGAGGACGGCCAGCACCGTGCCGCCGGCGGCCTCCACGGCCGAGATGGCCTGGAGCGCGCTCGACCCGGTGGTCATGGAGTCCTCCACGATCACCACCTGGGCGCCTTCGGGCTCGAAGCCGCCCTCGATGAGCTGGCCGGTCCCGTGCTCCTTGGCCTGTTTGCGCACGGAGAAGGCGTCGATCGGGTGGCCGCTCTCCCAACTGGCGCGGGCCAGGGAATACGCCACGGGGTCGGCGCCCATGGTCAGGCCGCCCACCCAATTGGGCCACAATCCTTCGGCCCACAGGGCGTCCAGGGCGACCCGCCCGGTCAGGAACTGACCCTCGGCGCTCATGGTTGTGCGCCTGGCGTCCACGTAGTAGCTCGAACGTGCGCCGCTGGCGAGGGTAAAATCGCCGCGCTTCAGCGAGCGCTCCTTCAGAAGTCGTTTGAGGCGTTCACGATGGTCCATGTCCCAACGTTCGGCCCGTTCCGGGTGCGGCGTCAACCGGTGTGGGGGCCTCTGCTGCCCTTCCTTGCCCTGGTGGCGCTGGGGATCGGCGCGTGCGCCTCGGACACCGGCACCCAGCCCGGGCAGTTCCGCTTCGGGCAGCTGGGCGAGATCCGCGTGACCGTGGTCTCTCCCCTGATCGTGGTGCAGAACGGGACGGCCAGCACCCAGGGCGAGCTGCAGCAGGTGTTCTCGTGGAACTCCAACGGTGCCTGGCAGATCCTGGAGAGCGTGAGCTACCAGGGCCGGGTCGGGGACCAGGACCTCATGCGCGCACCGGGGAATCCGGCGTTCTACCAGGGAGGGTATGCGACCCTCATCACCCACCTGAACGACACGCCGGCGCTGCAGCTCCTGGGCATCGAGGATCTCGATCCGGACCTGTCGCCCGACTGCTTCGGGGACGGTCGGGACTCGCGCTCCAAGGTCATCGTCCAGATCAGCGACTCGATCAGCGGTGGCCGCATCCGCTGGACGCGCTGCGCGGAGGGCACGCTCGGCGACCTGACGCCGGAGGGCGCGGGCCCGGGCGAGAGCGCCAGCCGCGTCGTGCAGGCCGCCGTGCTGGCCCGGGATTTCGCGCTGGGCGAGCGGTGGCAATCCCGCTACGTCGGGACGCTGCCCTTCGGCACGCTCGACAAGGGCGAGGGCTCCCTGGCCACCAGCCTGACCCAGCCGCGCGTCTTCCGGCTCGGTCCCAACGCGCCCTCGTCCTCCACCAACGCGCCCGCCGAGTTCGCGACGTTCTGGCGCCAGCACAAGGGTCAGGACCAGGCGCCCCCCAACGTGGACTGGCAGCGGCAGATGGTGGTGGTGGCCGCCATCGGGCCGGTTCCGGAGGCCGGTGATTCGATCGAGGTGCGGCGCATCGTCGAGGAGGGGTTGGGCACCACGCTGGTCGAGTTCTACGAGCGCCAGCCCGGGGACTTCTGCTCGCCGGCCTCCCGCACGCAGATCCCCTATCACATCGTCGTCGCGCCTCGCGTCACGAATTTGGTCCGCTTCGCCGACCCGCGCGTCGAGCGGGTCCCGTGCGTCTGAACCAGCGGGGTCGCGGCGGTCCCGCTCCCTCGGGTCGCCCATCGATGACCCGGAGTCGGGCCCGATGACCCTGCGGCGGCGCTTCGTCCTGACGTTCGTCGCCTTCGCCCTCGCCCTCACGGTGGCGGGAGGCCTGCTGGCCTGGACCTTCACCCGCGCCCAGGTGGAGCGCGAGCTGGACGAGAAGCTCCTGGCGGTGGCCGGGATCACCGCCGACGTGGGCGGGATGGAGGGCCTGGCCGTAGGGCTGACCCCGGGCATGGAGCAGACCCAGGCCTATCAGCTCCTCGCCCAGCGTCTCCGATTGATGACCCGGTACGTGGCGGCCGCCTACCTGATCCGCCGCGACCTCCGGGTCCTGGTCTCCACCGCGCCCACCGATTCCCTCCCGATCGGCGCCCCTCTCTACGTGCTGGGGTCGCACCGCGAGGCCATCGATCGGGCCTGGGAGACCGGAAGCGCCACCTCCGACCTCTTCGACGTGGACGGTCGGCTCTACAAGTACGGCTTCGTGCGGCTGGGCGACCCCGCCGTGGCGGAGCCCTCCCTGATGATCGCCGCCCAGATCCCGGCCAACTACCAGGCCGCGCTGGTCCGGCTGCGCCGGACGCTCATCCTGGGCTCGATCGGCGCCGCGCTGCTGGCCGTCCTGCTGGCCGGGCTCCTGTCCACCCGGGTGACCAGCCCGCTCGACCGCCTCTCCCACGCCGCGCTCCGGATCCAACGGGGCCGGATGGAGGACCCGATCCCGACCGAGGGGACGGACGAGATCGGCCGCCTCTCGCGCGCCATGGAGCGGATGCGGGTCGGACTCATCGATCAGCGACGTCAGTTGGAGCTGATGGTGGCGCAGGTGGCCCACGAGATCCGGAACCCCCTGGGGGGCATGGAGCTGCTGGCGGCCGTGGCCGCCGATTCGGACGATCCCACGGAGCGCAGGAGGATCATCTCCCGGATCCGGGGCGAGGTGCAGGCCCTGAACACGATCATCACCGAGTTCCTGGCCTATGCCCGGCCGGCCGACGCCGAGCCGCGGCTGCACGACGTCCGGGATCCGATCGCCGACGCCGCGGAGATCGTCCAGGCCGAGATGGGCCCCAAGGGGCGGGAGATCCGCGTGGAGGTGGCAGACGAGCCGCTCCGCGTGCGGGCCGACCCCGACCAGGTGAAGCGGCTCGTGCTCAACCTGATCCGGAACGGGGCGCAGGCGGGCAGGACCGTGTGGGTGCGGGGGCGGCGCGAGGACGGGGACGTGGTCCTGTCCGTACGCGACGACGGGCCCGGCGTGCCGGAGGAGTTGCGGGAACGCATCTTCGAGCCGTTCGTGACCGACAAGGAACAGGGCGCGGGCCTGGGACTTGCCATCGTCAAGAAGATGGCCGAGGCCAACGGAGCCCGCCTCGAGCTGGCCCCGAACGGTGCCGCTCCTGGGGAGGGCGCCGAGTTCCGGGTATATTTCGAGTCTGTTCCGTAGAGGTGTGTCCCCCGCCGCCGAACGCGGGGTGCCCATGTCTTCAGCGACCTGGCAGGAAGACCTCGTGGCCCAGCTCCTGATCATCGACGACCACGACTCCATGCGGGAGGGCCTGGAGCTCCTCCTCCGGCGCCGCGGTCATCGCACCGTATCCGCGGAGAGCGGGCAGCGGGGATTGGAGCTGCTGGCCGAGATCGGGGCCGACCTGGTCATCACCGACCTCAAGATGGCCCAGGTGGACGGCATCGAGGTGCTGCGGCGCATCAAGGAGCGCCACGCCGGCACGGACGTGCTGGTCATGACCGGCTACGGCACCGTCGAGAACGCCGTCGAGGCCATGAAGCTCGGCGCGGTGGACTTCATCTCCAAGCCGTTCTCCTCCGAGGAGTTCGGCGTCAAGGTGGACCGGCTCCTGGCGGAGCGCGCCGAGCGGGCGCGCGCCAATGGCGGGAACGGATCGGCGACCTCTCCCGCACCGGACCGGCCCATCGCGACGGACCGGAGTCCCGCCGCCCGCGCCCACTTCGGCGAGCGGTACGGGGAGCTGGTCGGCGGCTCCGAGGTCATGCAGGACGTCTTCCGCTGGGTGGACCGCGTGGCCCGCTCGGACTCCACCGTCATGATCTACGGCGAGTCCGGGACGGGGAAGGAGCTCGTGGCCCGCGCCATCCACACGCATTCGAGTCGCGCGTCCGGCCCCTTCATCCGAGTCAACTGCGGCGCGCTCTCGGAGAGCCTGCTGGATTCGGAGCTGTTCGGGCACGAGAAGGGCGCCTTCACCGGTGCCGAGCGGCAGCGCCGGGGTCGCTTCGAGCTGGCCCACGGCGGGACGCTGTTCCTGGACGAGATCGCCACCATCTCGCACAACACGCAGGTGCGCCTGTTGCGGGTCCTGCAGGAGCGGGAGCTCGAGCGCGTGGGCGGCGAGCAGACGGTGCCCGTGGACGTGCGCATCATCGCGGCCACCAATGCTTCGGCCGAAGAGCTGCTGACCGAGCGCTCCTTCCGCGAGGACCTGTTCTACCGCCTGCACGTGGTGCCGCTCACGCTTCCTCCGCTGCGCGCGCGCCGCTCCGACATCCCGGTGCTCGCGCAGCACTTCCTGGAGAAGCTGCGCGAGCGCACCTGCACCTCCGTGCGGACGCTCGCGCCGTCCACGCTCGAGCGGCTGTCGCGGCACACGTGGCCAGGCAACGTGCGGGAGCTGGAGAACGTGGTGGAGCGGGCCCTGGTGCTGGCGGAGGGGGAGGTCCTGGAGGCCGGAGATCTGCCGCCGCTGGGCTCCCTCAACGGCGAGGCCCAACCGGAGGGCCCGGATCTGCCGGAGGCCGGGATGGACCTCACGGAAGAGCTGGAGCGTATCGAAGAAGGCCTGATCCGCCAGGCCCTGGAACGGGCGGGAGGCGTCAAGGCCGAGGCCGCCCGCCTGCTCCGGCTCAAGCCCAGCGCGCTCCACTACAAGCTGGCCAAGTACGGGATCGAGGGATGACTGCTCGCCGCCGTTCCGCTCCCCCCGTCCGCGCTCGTCGCGGGTGCCGGGGAGGGGTGCGTGCGGCGGTCGTGCTCGCAGGGCTGCTGGGCGCGGCTTCTCTCGTGGCCGTGCCGGTCCTCGCGCCCGCGCCGCTGGCCGCCCAGGCGGTGGAGCAGGCCCAGGAGCAACGGGAGCTCGAATACCAGGCGGCGCTCTCCGCGCTCGAGAGCGCGCAGGCCGCGCGCCGGGCCCTGCAGAGCCGCTTCGAGCAGTGGTCCGATTCGCTGAACGTCGCGCGCATCGCCGGCGACGAAGCCCGCCGCAACAACGCCTACCGCGAGCTGCTCGGCGTGACCACGGATCTGGGCAGCGCGGATCGTCGGGTCGAGCAGACGGCCACCGCGCTGGAGCAGGCCCGCTTCGCGCTCAAGGACCTGATCGACAAGCGCATGGATCTGCTCGTCGACCAACTCCAGTACACGAGCACGGACAACGAGCGCCGCACGCTGGCGCTCGTCTACGAGGACCTCTCCAACCGCTTTGAGGAGCTCGACCGCGAGGCGCCTCCCGAGATGCAGGTGACGCCGGTGGTCCTGCCCAACATCATGGCGTCCCCCACGGACGGCGCACGGGAGCTGTCCGCGAAGGCGGAGCTGCTCGAGCGCTACGCGGCGCGCTACGACACACTGATCGGCACCATCGAGCAGGAGCTGTCCGACCTGGAGAAGCGCGCGCAGCGCGACCGGGTGATGGGCGGCTTCCTGGCGGGGCTCGACCGGTACGGCGACACCAACCTGCCGGTGGGTCCGGCGCGCGAGGTGCCGCCGGCGGGCTCGGAGGCCGGTGAGTCCGCGACGCCCATCCCGCTCGAGGAGCGCATGGGAGAGCTGCGCGATCTGCTGACCCGCTACGAGTCGCTGCGCGAGGAAGCCCGCGAGCGCGCCGGACACCTGAAGCAGCGCGCGCAGGAGATCACCGAGTGAGCGGAACTCCCGCGGGGCGTGTGCTGCGCAAGCGGTGCGGCTGGAGCTGGGTGGTGGCGCTCGCCGGGGCGAGCGCGCTTTCGCCCGCCGACGCCGACGCCCAGATCAAGTGGCGTGACCTGCACGTGAGTGGCGGACTCTCGTTGGAGGGATATCAGGGCAACCTGGCGGCCGTGTCGGTCCCCCAGGTGGATTCCACCGAGGCGGCCCAGGCCGCCGTGGGTGAGTTCGCCGGGCGGGGCCAGCTCTGGTTGCTGGAGGGCGCGACGCGCGACCTGTGGGTGGGCTTCGACGCCGGCTTGCGGCAGTTCGCCGCCACGGGCTTCGAGGTGCGCGACTACGCCCCCCGCGAGTGGGTGGGCAACGTCGCGCTGAACTTCCGCCAGGACCTGGGCGCCAGCCGCCTCATGGCCAGCGTGCGCGCGCGCGGACGCGACGTCGCCGACCGCCCGCCGATCCCGCTGTTCATCCAGCCGGGCTACGGCATGGCCACGGGTGAGCTGCGGCTGCTGCTGCCGCCCGCCCGGGACGTCTCGTTCGACGTGAGCGTCGGTGGCGAGATCTCCGACTACACCTCACTGGTGTTCACCCCGCAGCTCGACCTGTTGGACCGACGCGCTTTCGAGACGGAACTGGGCGCCTCCTGGCAGGGCACCGCGGCCTGGCGGGTGCGCTTCTTCAGCGGGCTCGACATCTCGCACTACGAGCGCCAGGGCACCGCGCTGCCCTCCGATCCCTTCCGGCGCGACCACGCCGTGCGCGCGGGTGCGCAGTGGAGCTACGGCGGGTCGCGTATGGATCTGCGTCTGGGCGCCGAGGGCATCTTCAACCGCTCCAACTCGCGCCGCGTTGAATACGACGCGCTGCGCGCCAGCGTGGTCAGCGGTATGGCGCTCCCGTGGGAGATCACCGCGAACGTCTACGGGGTCTTCACGCTCAAGCGCTATCTGCTCGAGCTCGAGACCGCGCGCGTGGCGCCGGGCGAAGAGGCCGACAACGCCACCGTCGCGTATCTGTTGCTGAGCCGCCCGGTGGCTGCCAATCTGGACGGCGCCATCCGCTTCGGATGGACCCGGGCCGAGACGGACATCGGCGACTCGTACTTCCGGCGCTACGGGTTCAGCGTGCTGCTGGACTACCGGCCGTAACGGAAGGGGCGGGCGCCGCTCCACCGCGGACTCCGGGACCCGTCTCCCGTCAGCGGGTTGGACCCTTCGTGCACGCAGCATCCCGGCGCGGTCGGCAGGCCCGCCTTCCCTCGACGCTCCTCGCGCTGGTCATCACCGCGGTCGCGTGTCCGCACCTCGCGGCCCAGGCCTCGCCCGGCGACTCCGTCCGTGTGCTCGAGTACACGACGGCCGAAGGCACCTGGATCTCGCTCGACGTGTCCCCGGTCGACGGCACCCTGGTCTTCGAGCTGGTAGGAGACGTCTACACGCTCGACGCCGGAGGCGGACAGGCACGCCCCCTCCTGACCGGCCCCGCCTTCCAGTCGCAGCCCCGCTGGTCGCCAGACGGCGCCCGCATCGCATTCATCAGTGACGGCACCGGCTCCGACAACGTCTGGCTGGCCACGGCGGACGGGAGCGACGCGCACGCCCTGAGCACCCTCCCGCGCTCGCTGGTCCTGTCTCCGGCCTGGTCGGCGGACGGCCGCGCGGTCTTCGCGACCGTGGTGGATGCCTACGGCGCGCGGACGGCCGCGCTGTGGCGCTGGGATGTCGAGACGGGGGAGGGCGCGCCGCTGGTGGAGAACGCGAACGGCCCGCCCCAGCCCCTGGTCTCCAGCCCCGCCCCGGGCCCGTATGGCGCGCACGCCGCCCCGGACGGGGAGTGGCTCTGGTACACCGCGGTGACGCCGCGCCCGTACGGCAGCCGGAACGGTGCGTCCACCCGGATCCTGCGCCGGCACCTGGGCAGCGGCCGGGAAGAGCCGGTCGCGCTGGAGGGCACGAGCCCCATGAAGCCGGTGCTGTCCCGGGACGGCCGCTGGCTGGTGTACGGCGCGGTCCAGGATGGGCGCACCGGGCTCCGGCTCCGTGACCTGCAGCGCGCGCGCGAGCGCTGGCTGGCCTATCCGGTGGACCGGAACGCGCTCGAGTCGAGGGCGTCGCGCGATGTGCTGCCGGACCTGGCCTTCACGCCGGACGGGGCGGCCGTGATGGCCGCGTACGGGGGCCGCATCCACCGGCTCCCCGTGGACGGCTCGGCGAGCGAGGTCGTGCCCTTCCAGGCCCAGGTCCGGGTGGAGACCCGTCCCGCCCCGGACGTCCGGGTGCGCCTGCCGGACGGGCCGGTCCGGGCCCGACGGGTGGACCAGGTGGCCGTGGGGCCGGACGGCCGCCTGGTCTTCTCCGCCCTGGGGCGGATCTGGGTGGCGGGGCGGGCCGGGGAGCGGCCGGAGCGCCTGACCCGGTCGGAGCGGCCCCGGGAGTTCATGCCGGCCGTCTCCCCGGACGGCCGGCAGGTGGCGTTCGTGACCTGGGGCGCGGAGGGAGGTCACCTCTGGGTGACCCGCCGGGACGGACGGGGGGAGCCGCGGGCGGTTGGGGGTGGTCCGGCCCTCTGGGTGGACCCGGCCTGGACGCCCGACGGCCGCGCCCTGGTGGCGCTCCGGGCCCCCGTGGGCTCGGCGCGCGCGGCGCCCGAGCTGGTGCCCCCGGACGCGGAGGTGGTGTGGGTGGCGGTGGACAACGGGGCCGGTGCCGCCCCGTCCAGTCCTGCGCGCCCGGACGCGATCCGATCCGAGCCCGGGCGTCCGCGGGTGACCGACGGTGCGAGCGCGTTGGATGGGACGGAGCACGGGGGCGGTGGCGCCACCACGGCCGCCTTCCGGGTGATCGCACCCGCGGGTACGCTGCGCCGACCCCACTTCGGGCCCGATCCCGAGCGGGTCCTGCTCACGTCTCCCTTCGACGGGCTGGTCTCCTTCGCGCTCACCGGCGGAGATCGGCGGGTGCACGCGACGCTGGCGCGTGGGCAGGGCCTGGGCTTCGCGGGAGCCGTGCGCGAGCTGCTCCTGAGCCCCGACGGCACCCGCGTCGCCGCGCGCGTGGGCGAGCGCGTCCACGTGCTGCCGTTCCCGGAGCGTGGGCCTGGCGACGACGCTGCCCCGCCGGAGCTCGATGCGCTGGGGTCCGATGCAACCTCGGACGCGGACGCGCCCCAGACCTTCACGTGGGGCGGGGACGGTTCGCTCGTGTGGGTGCACGGCCGCACGGTGGAGCGTGTCGACGACGCCCGCGTGCACGGTGGCGCGCTCGTCCCGCGCTCGGTCCAGGTGGACGTGCGGCTGCCGCGTGCGGGCGGCCGCGGGACCCTGGTGCTCCGGGGCGCCCGCGCGATCACGATGCGCGGCTACGAGATCGTCCCCGACGCCGACATCGTGATCACGGACGATCGCATCGCGGCCCTCGGTCCCCGCGGCAGCGTACCGGTGCCCGCAGGTGCCCGCATCCTGGACGTCACGGGCCGGACCATCATGCCCGGGATCATCGACGTGCATGCGCACTGGAGCGTGGGACGGGGCGCGCTCAGCGCCGAGATCCTGGAGCCCGAGTCACCGCAGGCCTACGCCAACCTCGCGTTCGGCACCACCACGATCCGCGATCCGCAGAGCAGCGCGGACATCTTCGGCTATGCCGACCTGATCGAGACGGGCGCGGCCGCCGGTCCGCGCGTGCTGTCCACCGGGCCGGGCGTGTTCCTCGACCGCGACTTCCAATCGCTGGACGACACGCGCGCGTTGCTGGAGCGCTACCGGGACGATCACGGCACCTGGATGGTCAAGTCCTACCTGGTGGGCAACCGGCAGCAGCGGCAGTGGATGGCCGAAGCGAGCCGAACGCTCGGGATGCTGACCACCACCGAGGGCGGCTCCGACACCAAGATGGACCTGACGCACGCCATCGACGGCTTCGCAGGCAACGAGCACGCCTTTCCCGATGCGCCCATCCACGACGACCTGGTGCAGCTCGTGGCGCGGAGCGGGATCGCCTACACGCCCACGTTGCTGGTGTCCTTCGGGGGCGCGCTGCCCATCTACCGGCTGCAGGCCGAGGAGCGCCCGCACCTGAACGCGCGGCTGGCGCCGTGGTTCCCGGCGGGCGAGCTCTGGCAGAACACGTCCACGCGCCTGCTCTGGTTCCCGCCGGAGGACTACAACGACGCGGACGTGGCGCAGGGCGCGGCCGACATCCTGGAGGCCGGAGGGCGGGTGGCGCTGGGCGGGCACGGCGAGATGCAGGGGCTGCAGAACCACTGGGAGATGCGACTTCTGGAGGCAGGGGGTATGAGACCGCACGACGTGCTGCGCGTGGCCACGATCCTGGGGGCGAGCGCGCTGGGACTCACCGACGACCTGGGCAGCCTCGAACCGGGCAAGAAGGCGGACCTGTTGGTGCTCGAGGCCGACCCGCTCACGGGCGTGCGCCATGCGGAGCAGATCGCCTGGGTCATGAAGGACGGCGTGCTGCGCGACGCGCGCACGCTGGACGCGGTGTGGCCGGTGGTGGAGCCACTCCCGACGCCGTGGTGGCGCGCGCCGATCTCCACCGCGTCCACGCGCAACGACCCGACGGCCGCCGAGTCGGTGTCCGGCCGACCCGCGATCCCCGAGCCCGCCATCGACGCCGTGGTGGAGGCCGACATGGCCGCGATGCGCGTGCCCGGCATGGCCGTGGCCGTCCTGGAGGGCGACGCGGTGCGCATCGCCAAGGGCTACGGGTTCGCCAACCTGGAGCACCAGGTGCGCGTGACGCCGCAGACCTTGTTCCAGTCCGGCTCGTTGGCCAAGCAGTTCACGGCGGCGGGCGTCCTGGCGTTGGTGGAGGAGGGCCGCATGCAGCTCGACGCGCCGCTCTCCACCTATCTCCCGCGCACGCCGGCGGCCTGGTCCGGCGTCACGATCCGGCACCTGCTGTCGCACACGTCGGGCGTGCCCGACTACACGAGCGAGGGGTTCGACTACCGGCGCGACTACACCGAGGACGACATCCAGACGATGGCCTTCGCCATGGCCCTCGAGTTCGCGCCCGGCACACGCTGGAACTACTCGAACACCGGGTACGTTCTGCTGGGCATCGCGATCGGGCAGGTGACGGGGAGGCCCTACTGGGAGTATCTGCGCGAGCGCATCTTCGACCCGGCCGGCATGCCCACCGTGCGTGTGATCTCCGAGGCGGCGGTGGTGCCGCATCGCGCGTCCGGCTATGCGCTGGACGCCGACGGCGAGTGGGTCCACCAGACGTGGGTGTCCCCCACGCTCAACACGACGGCGGACGGCTCCATGCTGTTCAGCCTGGAGGACCTGATCGCGTGGGCGCGCACCGTGCGCGAGCGGCGGGTGCTGTCGGAGGAGAGCTGGGACGCCATGCTCGCGCCGACCCGTCTGAACAGCGGCAACACCCATCCGTACGGGTTCGCCTGGTTCCTGGGAAGCGTCAACGGCCAACCCGTCCAGGAGCATGCGGGCTCGTGGCAGGGCTTCCAGACGCAGCTCATCCGCTATCCGGACCGGGATCTCACCATCGTGGTGTTGGCCAACCAGCGTAGCGCCCGTCCGTCCGACACCTCGCGGAGGATCGCCGCCGTCATCGATCCGATGTTGGAGGAAACGGAGCCCACCATGCCGATCGCGGACCGGGATCCCGAGGTCACCGCGCTGCTCCGGCGGGTGCTGGAGAAGACCGCACGCGGCGAGCTGAGGCTGTCCGACTTCGAGTTCGTGCGCCAGACCGTGGTGCCGCGCATGAGCGCGGCCTACGCCGCGTTGCTTCGCGACCGGGGCGCGATCGAGGCCATCGACCTGCTGGCCACGGGGACGGAAGGGGACGACCGCACGTTTGTGTACCGGGTGCGCTATCCCCGGGGCGCCGTGCAGGCGTCCATCAAGGTGGGGCCGGGCGGGGGGCTCACGGGGCTGCTGCTGCGGCCGGTGGAGCCCGACCCGCGCCCTGCACGCCCCGTGAAGTAGCGCCCTCACGCCGTCTGCTCCCCGCGTGATCCGGGGCGGGGCGGTTCGGGCTAGGGAGCAGTGAACCGCGGGGCGCGCCCGCGACCCCGCCGTCCTGCCCGGAGGCTCCATGTCCGCCCGCATTCCCGGTCGGTGTAGCTCGCCCCAACGGCAGAGCTCCCCGCATCGGCAGAGCTCCCCGCTTCGGCAGAGCTCCCCGCATCGGCAGAGCTCCCCGCATCGGCAGAGCTCACCGCGTCGGCAGAGCTCACCGCATCGGCGCAGCTCCCCCCAACGGTGTAACTCTCCTCAACGGTCAAGCTCCCCCCGTCGATGCAGCTCCGGCTCGACATCGACCCGCCGGGCCCCGTTTGCGGCGCTGGTGCTCGCGTTCCTCACAGCCGGGACGCTCTCGGCGCAGGACGCCAAAGCCGTGCAGCAGGCGCAGGCGATGAAATCGAAGGGGGCGACGGTCGAGACGGTGGCCGCACAGATCGCCCGGGACCATCGCCTGGATGCGGCGGGGACCGCACAGGTGCTGCGGGCCGCCCGGTACGATGCCAAGGCCACGGCGGCCGGGCTGCAGCCGGCCTTCCGCCTGGACGTGGCCGGCAGCGCCGCCGTCCTGCGCCGGGCCGGCTACGATGCGCGCGCCACGGCGCCCGCGCTGGTGGAGGTCTACCGAGCCCGCAACGCGGTGGTGATGGACGTCATGCAGCGGGCGGACTTCGATCCGCGCGAGCTGCGCTTCGTGGCCGCCCAGGTCCTGCGGATGCCGGCGGAGGACCTGGTGGCCCAGATGAAGGCCGAAGGCGCGACCACGTTGGAGACCGCCCGGGTGCTGCACGACGCCTACCAGATGGCGCCCGCGCCGGCCGGTGACGTGCTGCACCCGGCGGGCTTTCGCGGAAGCGAGATCGTGGAGGCGTTCCGGCTCGTCTGGGGGCTGGACGTGCATCAGGCGTTGCAGGCCATGTACGACATGGAGGTGGAGTTCAGCTCTCCCTACGGCTTCCTGGAATCGGCCGGGTACGAGGTGCCCGCGCCGACCATCGACCGCTACCGCATCGCGGACTACAGACCTGGACGGAGCGGCCAGCTCATCGAGAACGAGGGGGTGGTGGACCCGGCCAAGGTGGTGGGGATCGCACCGGATCCGTCCGACGGGGTGGTGGAGATGCTCATCCGCTACCGGGACCTGGACCAGCTCAACGCGGACTTCGGCGGTGTCGGCGGGGAGATCCTGGGCCGCACGCCGCACACGTACCAGGCGAACGGAGCCACCTGGGAGGGCGAGTGGCTGAAGGTGCGCTTCCGCGACTTCGACTCGGGCTGGTTCCGACTCGAGCGTCTGACGCGCTCGGCGACGCGCAGCGCCAAGGCGCTGGCCTACCACGTGGTGGAGCCGGCGATGATCGTCGAGCCGATCGAGGGCATGACGGTGACGCTGGGGGCGGAGCCCAACGTGGGGACGGTGACCCTCCCGAGCGGGACGTTCGGCGGAGTGGCCATGCAGGGCAGCACGGTCGCGTTCGAGGTGCCCACGGATCAGCAGCTCGGCATCACGTCGGACGTGCACGACTTCGCCTCCAACTCCACCACGGTGACCACGCGGTCGGTGGGCGGGGACAACCTCGAGATCGAGATCGACATCGGGTTCGAGACGGCGGGCGCGGAGGTGGAAGGGACCTTCCTGGACTACGTGCCGTGCTGGACCTGCGGCACGTTCCGGATCCCGCGGAGCACCTGCTTCGGCATCAACATCCCCTGCTTCGCGAGCTTCCTGGGATCGGTAGGCGCCTCCCTGGGCTCGTGCCTCGATCCGCAGAACTGGGAGGAGGGCCAGATGGCGGACGGTCCGGCGCTTCCCTTCCAGGCCGACCTGACCAACCCGGCGCTCGAGATCCGGATCGTGCTGGCCGCGGATCCCGCGACGGGCGCGTTCAGCGTGAAGCAGGTGGTGCCGACGTTCGATGCCGGCGTGCAGCTCCGCACGACCCACGAGGATCTCGAGCTGCATGTGATCCAGGACTACGTGATGGGGCAGGTCAACCAGAAGCTCATGAACGCGCTGACGCAGATGGACCTGGGTGGCAAGGTGGTGGCGTCCCTGGAGATCGCGCGGGGCGTCTTCGGGTGGGGGCACCTGCGCGGGCTGTATCTGCTCGGGGACGGGCGCTGGTTCCTGGACGCGGAGTACTGAAGGGGCAACCCGGGGTCGGCGGCCATCGCAGCAGGCGGTCCATCGGCGCCTCTTCCGCGGTCGGATCTTCGTTCGCGTCGGGCACGGTTGGGCTCCGGCTCGGCGGGTCGCACTCGATGCCCGTCCGGCGCGGTCCCTGCGCTGCGAGCTCGGGCCTTCAAGCGTCCTGCGAGCGCAGGCCTTCCCCCGCTTCCCGGGACGCGGCTCCGTGCCTTCGAACCATGGTGCCGCCCGCTCCGTACCGCCTTCGTTCAACCGTCCATGGCGGTGGATCCTCCACCGGTCACCCGTTCTGGCGACGCGTTCCGGGTCTTCGTCCGTTCCAGCGACGCCGTGGGTCCAGGCCTCGGGCCCTGCCGACGGACGATCCGCCGCGCCAACGGAGCCTGGCACGTGCCCGATGGTCACCGACCCGAACATGCCCGGGAAGCGGCCCCACCGCGCCTGCTGGAGCGGGTGTCGCGCGCCATCCAGGCGAGACGCTACAGCCCGCGGACCGAGGAGGCCTACCGCACCTGGATCCGGCGCTTCGTCCGGTTCCACCAGAACCGCCATCCGGACGACATGGGCGCGGAGGAGGTGGACCGCTTCCTGACCCACCTGGCGGTCGACGGCGGCGTGGCCGCGGCCACCCAGGCACAGGCCCGGGCGGCCCTGGTGTTCCTGTACCGGCATGTGCTCGGGCGGCCGCTGGACGAGCTGGGCGAGGACGTGGTCCGCGGTCGGCTCCCGCGCACCCTGCCGGAGGTCCTCACGCGCCGGGAGACCGGGGCGCTGCTGCGGACGCTGAGGGGCGATGTGCGCCTGGTGGCGGCCGTGCTCTATGGCGGAGGCCTGCGGCTGCTGGAGGGGCTGCAGCTGCGCGTGAAGGATCTGGATCTGGAGCGAAGGGAGCTGCGCATCCACAGGCCCAAGGGAGCGCGCGACCGCGTCAGCGTGATCCCGGCGTCGCTGGTGCCACAGCTGCACGATCAGATCGAGCGGAGGCATGCGCTCCACCTGCGCGATCTGGCGGCCGGCGGCGGCTGGGCGCCCCTGCCGGACCGGTACCGGATCAAGGCACCCCGCGCGGCCCTGGAGGTCGGCTGGCAGTTCCTGTTCCCTGCGACCACCCAGATCACGACCGCGCCGGGACGCCAGGGGCGCGCCCACCTGCACCCGACGGCCGTCCAGCGGAGCGTGAAGGCGGCCGTGCGTGCCCTCGGGCTGCCCAAGCGAGCGAGCTGCCACACGCTGCGCCACTCCTTCGCCACCCACCTGCTCGAGGACGGCTACGACATCCGCACCATCCAGGAGCTGCTGGGCCACAAGAGCGTCCGCACGACCATGATGTACACCCACGTCCTGAACCGAGGCGGCCTGGCTGTCCGGAGCCCGCTGGACACGATCCGCTTCGACGACGACCCCACCACAGGCTAAGCGCCCAAGCTCGCCGTGCTTAGGCTGCGGAGGCCGGCTTCCCGCTGTCGCTCCCGACCGCTCCACCCCTGGCGTCCCTCCCGGCGGCCGGGCATCATGGTCGGGCAGCCCATTTCCCCATGCCGCCGGGCCACATCGGGGTCGGGGGCGGTGGGGAAAGGGAGTTAGACGGCCCAACGAATGACCCATCGAGGCGTCGCCAGTGTCCCTACCCTCCAACGTGCCACGATATGACTCCGTCGACCTGATCGATTTCGATCATCTCGAAGCGCGGTTCGTGGTGAGCGCCACGCCACCAGTCGCGGCGGCAGCATGGACCAAGCTCGCCGAGACCGAACGACGGCTGGACCACTTTGACTGGGCGCTGCACGTGGTCCGCGAACCGCGGCGCCTCGAACGGTTCATCCGCGACCTCGCAACGGCTTTCCTCATGTCTTTCGAGGCGACGCTCCAGATTCTCACTACGGAGCGTCTTCACGGCGGTCTCGATAGGTGGATTGAGGGCCGCGCTGAGTACGACGTGGTGTGTCGCGGCCTCCGCACGCTCCGGAATCTCGAGGCGCACGTACAACCCGTCGAGCTAACCGCGTCGTCATTAACCGACTCATCCCGTTTTGTCGCGGGCATCGAATCTGGCCGGCGGACCTTCTGGCTCTTCCCCACGCTAACTCCGACGGACCTCGATCGCCTGATGCCTCACGGTCGCAAGCTCCGGGCCGAGGAGTGCGACGCATGGAACGCCACGGTTGCCAGCCACTCGGCGCGTGACCTCATGACGCGTGGCCTCCGCAGTCTGGTCTCGATCGTTCTGGACTCCCCGTAGCCACTGCGCCATGGCCGTCTAACACGCGTTTGCTGCTGTCGCCTGGCTCTCCGAGCTGGTAGCCGCTCCGATCTTGCCGCCACCCAGCCGGGAAGCCATCCTGAGGGCGCAGCAGAAACGCCGACCGTTAGGCGGAAATCCAATCTTCCTGGAAATGCTCCGAGTCAGTCTCCCGTTCGTGTCGTTCCTGGGCATGATGATGCTCCTGACGCCGCAGTCCGTTCGGGCTGACTCCGACGGATACTATTGCGTCGGCGCAGACTACATCGCCTATCAACTTCGTGGTTGGAACTGGTACAACCGCGGCGAGCATCGGCTGACCGTGGTCCGCTTCGGTGTGGACGGGCCGAGGCTGCTCGGAGAGGTCGCCTTGGGCGCAGACTTCCAGCCGCATGCGATGGACTGCGGAGCCCGAGAGGTCGTCCTGCAAGGATTCGGGGAGGGCTACATCCGAGTCGCCGTCGCACTCCGCGAAACCGGACTCGAGGTCGCCGAGCTGCTCCGAGATCCAGTTCGGCAGTTCTCGCCGGCCGACTTCCCGACGCCGCTCCCCAATCTGGGGGACTACTCCAGAGCTGGCTCCACCCAGATCGGCGACGTCGGGGGCACCCCTGTCTGGCTCGCCATCTTGCATCATCCCGTCGGTGGTCCTCGCTGGTGCCGGGAGGTCGAAGCCTGGGTGCAGATCGGCGATCCCGAGCAACCTCCCCGCTTTTCCCTGCAGCTGTATCGCGGATTCGCCGCCTGCGAGGGGCCAGGCTAGCGTCCGGCGATTCCGCCTAACAAAGAATTGCTGCTGACCGGGTAAGCTGCGTGGGTCCGGAAGCCCTCGCCTGGCGGCTCGCGCTCCGGGTCGGCACCTTGGTCCGGCAGCAGAATTCCGATCCGTTAGGCGGCCCTTCTAGCGCCGGGGGGCGCGTCGGCGTTCCCCCGGCATAAGAAGCTTGCCGATTATCACGCTTCGCACAAACGCCATTTGTATGCACCTTGCACCTTGGGTGCCTTGCGAGTGGGATATCTGTATGTAGGAGCGGTTCACGGTCCGTAGGCGTTGCCGTCCGCCCGCACACGGCCCGCACCACTCTGGATGTGAGGAGGTGAAGCGTATGCATCGCAGCCTGGCGGGATTGTTTGCGGTGGCCGTCGCCGTGACGGCAGCTGAAGCAGCGGCGCAAGACACACCGCTACGAGTTGGCAGTCTAGACGGCCCCAATGAGACAGTGTTTGGCTTGATCGCGGACGCGGATGTCGATCCCACCGGCGATGTCCTCGTTCTCGACATGCGAATGCTGGAGTTGCGGCGTTTCGACCGTAACGGGAGTTACATCGGGAAGGTGGGAAGCCCAGGCGCGCCGGGGCTTCGTCCACGCCAGAGAATTTCTCCTGGTCTTCCGGTGGGGGCTGGGTATTCCGCTCAATTGGCCTCGTCATCATTAGCTAGCCCCGACACCTAACAAGGATATCTGACTCCTCCTGAGCTGAGCGCAAGAGACGCGACGCGGAGAGGTCGACTGCAAACGTATCTCCGGCCTCTGAGATGCCGGCGCATGAGCGCCCAGGCCACGATGGGTAGTCGCGCGTGGGGAGCCAATCGGTTTAGCACGGCCCCGAGGGCCACTCTTGTTATCGGCAGATCCCCACGCCGGTCCGACCGGTGATCCATCGTCGCGAATCGTGCAAGCTTGCAGATGCGAGAGGGAGAGGATCGTCTAGGCAGCCTCACGTGCCGCTGGAAGGGCTGCTGTTCATCCAGACACGCCAGCAGACGCGGGCGAGCTTGTTGGCGAGCGCGACGGCATACGTTGTGGGTGCGCCGCTGTTGGATGCGAAGCGCCCAGACGCGCAGATCGTCCGGAGCGCGTCCGAGACAGTGCCGGCGCGCAGAAGCGGAGCGCGCGCCGTGGATGAGCATCATCCGCAGATAGCGGTTGCCGCGCTTGGTGATGCCCGAGGCGGCGGTGGATCCGGTGGAGTGCTCCCGCGGCGTCAGTCCTAGGTAGGCGGCGAACTCGCGTCCCGAGCGGGAAAGCGGCGGATGTCGCCTACGAAGGCGACGAGCGCGGTGGCGGTCAGGACGCCGACGCCGGGGACGGAAAGCAGAGCCCGAGCGTTTGAGCGTGACGGGCCGTGCCCTCGAGCTCGTCGTGGATGCCCGGCCCGGGCCTCGAGCGTCTGGATCTCCGCGAGCACGTCTAGCAAGGCCGCGCGCAGATGCGGGGGAGCTTGTCCTGCTCGATCGCCCTGCGGGCGAGCCCAACGACGCGCTTGGCTCCGAGCGGGAGGATGACGCCGGAACTCGCGGAGCAGCCCGCGAATGAGTTGATGCGAGCCGTCCGGGTGCGCAGGTAGCCCTGACGAAGCCGATGCAGGGCGGCGATGGCCTGCTGGTCGATCGACTTGACGGGGACGGGATCGATGTCGGCGTTGCGCGCCGCCTCCAGGAGCGCCTTGGCGTCGTATCTGGACTCCTCCTGAGCTGAGCGCAAGAGACGCGACGCGGAGAGGTCGACTGCAAACGTATCTCCGGCCCTGAGAGCGGGCGCATGAGCGCCCAGGCCACGATGGGTAGTCGCGCGTGGGGAGCCAATCGGTTTAGCACGGCCCCGAGGGCCACTCTTGTTATCGGCACATCCCCACGCCGGTCCGACCGGTGATCCATCGTCGCGAATCGCGGTGCAGCTCGTGATGCGAGAGGGAGAGGATCGTCTAGGCAGCCTCACGCCGCTGGAAGGGCCGTTGTTCGATCCAGACACGCCAGCAGACGCGGGCGAGCTTGTTGGCGAGCGCGACGGCGGCCACGTTGTGGGTGCGCCGCTGTTGGATGCGAAGCGCCCAGACGCGCAGATCGTCCGGAGCGTCCGAGACAGTGCCGGCGCGCAGAGCGGAGCGCGCGCCGTGGATGAGCATCATCCGCAGATAGCGGTTGCCGCGCTTGGTGATGCGCCCGAGGCGGCGGTGGGATCCGGTGGAGTGCTCCCGCGGCGTCAGTCCTAGGTAGGCGGCGAACTCGCGTCCCGAGCGGAAGCGGCGGATGTCGCCTACGAAGGCGACGAGCGCGGTGGCGGTCAGGATGCCGACGCCGGGGACGGAAAGCAGAGCCCGAGCGTCGGGCATGTGACGGGCCAGGCCCTCGAGCTCGTCGTGGATGCCCTGGGCCCGGGCCTCGAGCGTCTGGATCTCCGCGAGCACGTCTAGCAAGGCCGCGCGCAGATGGCGGGGGAGCTCGTCCTGCTCGATCGCCTCGCGGGCGAGCCCAACGACGCGCTTGGCTCCGAGCGGGAGGATGACGCCGAACTCGCGGAGCAGCCCGCGGACCGAGTTGATGCGAGCCGTCCGGGTGCGCAGGTAGCCCTGACGAAGCCGATGCAGGGCGGCGATGGCCTGCTGGTCGATCGACTTGACGGGGACGGGATCGATGTCGGCGTTGCGCGCCGCCTCCAGGAGCGCCTTGGCGTCGGCGCGGTCGGTCTTGTTGCCGTCGCGGTAGCGGGCGACATCGCCGGGATGAAGCAGCGAGACGCGGTGACCGAGAGCCTGAAGGGTACGGCCCCAGTGGTGAGCAGACCCGCAGGCCTCCAAGAGCACGTGCGCGGCCGGCCGATCGGCGAAGAACCGCGGGAACTGGGCGCGGGTCAGCCGGTGCCGCTCCTGGACGCGGCCGGGCTGCTGAGAGACGGCGACTTCGAACACGGACTTTGCCAGGTCTACACCGATCTGAGTAGTGTTCATCGGACTCCTCCTCCGGGAGTTGGCCTTCGGGGCCGTGGTTCTGTTTGGCACTCTGGTGCCGTCCAGGGGGAGGAGTCCATCCCATCATTTGCTGCTGTGGCGTAACGACTTAGAGGCCGGTGTCCGTCCGGCTTGCGCCGGCCAGCCACCGGGGACCATGGTGCACGCGCAGCAGAAACACGATCCGCTATGCCGCACCTGCTCACCCCGGAGCGCTCCAGCCTGTGCAAGTCCTCGGTATCGACTGTGCGGCACAGCCTAAGAACGTCGGCATAGCATACGCACGTGACCACCAGGTACTCCATGTGGCAGCTGCTACGAGGGATCCGTTGGCCCTAGCTGTGGAGTGGGTGGATTGGAGCAGGCCTGTCGTCCTCGCCATGGACGCCCCCCTTGGCTGGCCTGCCCCGATGGCCTCAGAACTCGCGCGCCACGCACCGGGGGACGCGATCCAAGCCCCCCCGAACGACTTCTTCCGCCGGCGCACCGACCGGCGGATCCACGCGGTCTTGCGCAAGCTCCCCCTCGACGTGGGCGCCGACCGCATTGCTCGCGCCGCCTACGGCGCCCTCAGCTTCCTCGCTGGCCTGCGCAGGGAGTCCCGCTGCTCGATCCCCCTCCTTTGGGAGCCAGCGCCCACTGCCTCGGGCGTAATCGAAGTCTATCCGGCGGGCACGCTCAAGGCCCACGGCCTTCCATGTGGTGGGTACAAAGCATCGGACGTGGTGCAGTCTGCCGCCCGCGTCGCGATTGCCAAAGCCCTATCCGAGAAGCTGCGCCTTCCGGATGATCCGATCATCACCTCGAATGCGGACGCACTCGACTCAGTTGTCTGCGTGCTCTCTGCTCTCGACTTCCTCGCTGGCGCTTGCATTGAGCCTGGCGAGGATCGTCCTTGGGCCGAGAAGGAAGGCTGGATCTGGGTAAAAGATCCGACCTGCGGTGCGGGTGCGGCATAACACGGAATTGCTGCTGTCCGGGTCGGCTGCGCGGGCCCGAGAGCCCTCGCCTGGCGGCTAGGGCCCCGGGGCGGCATTGTTGCTCCGGCAGCAGAATTCCACACCGTTAGACGGCCGAGCGGAGGTGAGACGATGTCTGCACCCGCACCGAAGTCTCGAGTCTTCCGGACGGAGCACCGGCGACTCCCCAGGCCGAGAACCAGGGTTGCCGCGTACATACAGCGTGCGTACATTGACCATGTGCCCGAGATCCGCTTCGAATGGGACCTCTGCAAGGCGCGGTCGAATCAGCGGAAGCATGGGGTATCGTTCGAGGAAGCGGCGTCGGCGTTCTATGACGATGACGCGTTGGTCCTGGAGGACCCGGAGCACTCCGGCGACGAAGATCGCTTCATCCTCCAGGGGCTGAGTTCCTTGGTGCGGCTCCTGGTCGTGATTCATTGCTTCCGCGACGCGGACGACACGATCCGCATCATCTCGGCCCGCAAGGCCACTCCAGCGGAGGCGGGACACTACGAGTCCCGGTTGAGACCATGAAGAAGGAGTACGACTTCTCGAAGGCGTGGAAGAACCCGTACGCAAAGCGTCTAAAGTAGAAGGTCACGATCCGGCTCGACGCGCCGACGATCGAATACTTCAAGACCTCCTATCGGAGCCGACCGGGATCCCGTATCAGACCCTCATCAATCTATATCTCCGCGACTGCGCCACCTCGAAACGTCGCCTGAACATCGACTGGCAGCCCGCGAGCGCAGGCTAGCTAAGCGTTTGCTACTGTCGCGCACCAACTTGCGTGACCAAGGCCCGGTCGGCTTGCGCCTCCCTGGTCCCGGCGACCAAGGTAGGGCGCGCAGCAGAAACGCCAGCCGCTAGAGCGACTCGTCCAACGTTCTGGAATAGTCCGTAATCGACATGGTGAAGGGTCGCGACGTTCAGACAAACGTGCATTGCCGTGCCCTCCCGATGGGAAGGGAGGTTAGAAGACGTCCGCATGTTCTACATGCGGTTTCGCAACGGCGAGTTCCGCGTGAGTGTGTCACCAGGCCCGACGTCTGACGTCTTGGAAGCCGTGCGAGGCGAGCGGATCGTTGATTACGTAAGCGACGATCCTCGCGACGGCTTCATGGACGAGCCGGAGATGCGGAGGCGTACGGAAACTGTCCTCGACTTCACCGCCGCGGCACGCCTAGAGTTCGAGGACTAGCCTCGAACCGCCGTCGATCGTCTCCATGAGGCTCGCGGGCACTCGGCCCTGTCGCTCAACCAAATAGTCCCGGTCCAACGTTACGATCTGAGTCACGTTGGCGACTGAATCCTTGGGCAAGCCGGAAGCGTCCCCTGGGACCAAGACGTTTCCGGGTGCATCGAGCAGCCGAGTGTTGGAGGTGAGGACCACCGCGACAACGGTCCGCAGCCGGCTCCGGTTGAAGGCATCCCCCTGAATGATCAAGACCGGTCGCCGGAACCCTGGCTCTGATCCGCGGGGCGCGTCCAGGTCCGCCCACCAAACCTCGCGTCTCTGAACTACCACTCCGCAGTCTCGACGCTCCGCGCCTGTGCACGTCGAACGTCGGCGGGAAGCCCGCTCAGCTCATCCATATAGACGCGATTGAGCTGATCCGTCACCCCCTCGGCTCGATGCTTCGCCAAGTACTCGGCCATAGCCCTCGCATAGAGCTCACTGCGCGACACGCCAAGTCGGTCCGCCAGCGCATCGGCGGACTCAAAGAGATCGTCAGGTAGAGATATGGCTGTCTTCATACTACAAGTATACCCCGGTCATACCGCTACAGGCAAGCGCTCTAACAAGAAATTGCTGCTGTCCGCGGAGGCGGTCCGGTAGCGTCGGGTAACGCCTCGGATTTACCGATCTGCCCGGTGCGCCAGCAGAATTCCGAGTCCATTAGAGCGCACCAGCTGCCACCGAGACCCCCGCGGAACTCGACCGGAGCGGTAGCGGTACCAGCCCAACGTCTTACGTTACAGGCATCGATCGTGGGGGCGTCTTGTCGACTGTCACGGTATCCAGCAAGTACCAGATCGTGATTCCTAAGGCGGTGCGGGAGAAGCTTCGTCTGCGCCCGGGTCAGAAGGTGGAGGCGTTTGCGCTCGGGGGCCGGATCGAACTGGTTCCGATCCGCCCGGTCGCGAAGATGCGGGGCTATCTGCGCGGGATGGATCCGAGCTTCGAGCGGGAGCCGGATCGGGAGCTATGAACGTCGTCGACTCATCGGGCTGGATCGAGTACCTGACCGATGGCCCGAATGCGGGCATCTTCGCGGTGCCGCTGGGGCATGGAGCCGGACTGCTGGTTCCATCAATCTTGATCCTGGAGGTCTACCGCTACGTCCTGCGAGAGCGGGGGCGTGAAGCTGCCCTGTCGGTGGCCGCCACGATGCGACAGGGGAGGGTGATCGACCTTGATGACGGGCTCGCGCTTGAGGCTGCCGAGCTTGGGGCGAGCATCGGCCTCCAACTAGCCGACAGCATCATCTACGCGACCGCGCTCCTTCACGGCGCGACGGTATGGACTCAGGACGCCGACTTCGAGGGCCTTGAGCACGTGGAGTACCGCCCCAAGAGGGGTGCGCTCTAACACGCTTCTTTGCTGCTGTCGCGTGGCGTCCGACCTAGCGGACCTCCCAGCCTTGCCGCCCTAGGCACCGCAGGCGTCACAGCCCTGCTGCATAACCCGCGTTTGCCGCTGACGCGCAATGACTCAGGGGGCGCGGGCCGGGTCGGCTTGCGCCTCCCCGGGCCGAGCATCAGCAGCGCGGTCGGGAGGGTGGCTGTGAGGAAATCGCGCAACGCCCGGTTCGTCGTGTTTCCGCACGTAACCCAAAGGACCTGGGGCGGAGCGCCGAGACGCGTCACGAGCTCGGCGAAGTCCGAGTCCTTTGAGAGCATCACGGCACCGGCTTCTCTCGCCCTTCTCGCCTTGGTGAAGATATCCGCGTCGCTCGCACCCCGAAGGCCGAGGTGCCGAACGGCACAGCCTCCAGGTCGAACTCATCCTCAAGCCAGCTGCAGACGCCGGGCGGCGGCTGCGCGTCGACACATAGCCTCACGCGGCGACGATCGGATGGTCCAGTTGGCGGCTTGCGTACTTCAGACTGGCCTCGATGTCCTCGGGCTCGAGGTCCGGGTAGTCCGCCAGGATCTCCGCGGTGCTCGCTCCGGCGGCGAGCATGTCGAGAACGTCAGTCACGCGAATCCGCATCCCGCGAACGCAGGGTCGTCCCCCGCAATGGTCCGGGTCGACGGTGATACGATCGGTGAGCTTGACCATGGATCCTCCGAAGCTGAAGCGGCGTCTGAAGATAGCCGAGTCTCCCGGACCTCCTCAACGCCGATACCGGGACGCCGGCGCCTCGCAGGGTCTACAAGAAGGCTTTCTACCAAAGCGTTTGCTGCTGCCGCGTAATGACTTAGCGGCTCGGAGGCTGCCCGGCTTGCGCCGACCAGTTCCCGCAGACCATGACGCTCGCGCAGCAGACACGCCAACCGTTGGGCCGCAAGATCTGACGGTGCTGGCTCAGCTAGCCTTTTCGATCTTCTCGCCGCGTAGGATTGCACCTCCCTCGCGGACACTGTCCATGAGCTCGGCAAACAGCTCGTCGCTCATCTCAACTCGTCCTCCCACGAGTGCCCTCAGCACCTTCTCGGGTCGTCTCGACGAGGCTGAAGCTCCTCTGGTCACCGCGGGCCCAGCGCCCCGCCGACGGCCTGGTCGACTCCATGGCGCAGGATCGACCCAGCGGCCCTCTCGGGGCTGGTCGGGATCGGCCCGCGGCTGGAGCCCTTACGCGAGTCCTCGGATCAGGGTCGCGCATTGCATTTCCCGGCCCGGCGTTGGCATCATGGCGGGACAGAAGAACCCAAAGACGCCAGGCGGTCCAGGGACCGCATCGGAACAGCAGGTCAGGTGGGCACACAGACGCCACGTGCTCTTCGCCGTGATTCCCGAACAGCGCGGCACTACTTTCCGCTGGTCACCGCGTTGCTCCTCTTCCTCACCGTCTGGGGCTTCTCGGACAACCTGCTGTGGCGGATCGATCAGCCGAGCAATCGCGATCCGAAGTTCATAGTCCACGGATCCTTCTGTCTGACGTGGATGATCCTGCTCTTCACACAAGCGAGCTTGGTGCGCCGTGGAAGCCTGAAGCTTCATCGCCGGCTAGGGCGCCTCGGAGTCGTCGTGGCGACTGGCGTCGCCGCCAGTACCGCCTACGTCTTCGTCACGGTGTGGAGGCCGTGGCAGGAGATGAGCCTCCTCGTACAGGGGAATCGGCTTCTGCTTGTCGGGTTCGCCGTACTCGTTGCGCTTGCCTTTCGAGATCGTGCTCGGCCCGAGTGGCACAAGCGATACATGCTCCTGGGCTCGTTCTTCATGCTTGAGCCAGTGCTCTCCCGGGCCTTCGACCCGATCGAACCCCTCTTGAGCGGATTCACCGAGAGCCAGATCGACGCCGCTTGGTGGGTGTTCTTCGTTGCCGTCTGGGGACTGCTCTTCCTGTCGCTCTCCGCGCATGACCGAGCGTGCGCCGGGACGGTTCACGAGGCGACAAAGGTCGGAGTCGGCCTCTTCTGTGCAGCGTGGTTGTTTGTTCTCCTCGTCTGATCGTCCGGGTAGGCTGTGAGGGCCGCGCAGCCCTCGGCTGGCGGCACGCGCTCCGGACCGGCATCCTGGTCCGAGACCAGCGACTGAGGCGCTCCTCATGGGATGGGCAGGTGTGAAGAACAGGCTTGTCGTCCTCGTGGCGGGGGCGCTTTGTGCGGCCTGCTCAAGAGGTGACTCGTATGATCTCGTGATCCGGAACGCGCGGATCGTGGATGCGCGAGCCGCCACACCGCGAGCACCCGTCGATATCGCCATCCGCACTGGCCGGATCGAGGCCATTCGACCTGCCTCCGCCGACGCCTGGGCTGGCTCCGCCTCCATCGATGTGGGTGGGCATTTCGTTGTTCCGGGGTTCGTCGACCTCCACGTCCACCTGCCGCCCGACTCGGCGGTACAGGAAGCCATCC